>CALDHQ010000682.1 GCA_937894055.1 uncultured Polymorphobacter sp. | reverse complement strand
CGTCCTCGATGCCCGCGGCACGGCGGTGCAGACGATCGGCGGGCTGACCTCGCCCAACGGAATCGGCTTCGGGGATTGTCCGGCGGCGGCGCGGTGACGGTTCGGGCGGGCAGCCTTGCCGCGCCCTGCGGCAGCTAGTCCTGCCTGGCGACGATGATTGAAATCCATGGGCCCTGCACGCCGTCGTATCCGCCGCCCATATAGCTTTGGGTTTTCATGATCCGCCAGGGTGCGGCCGCGCGGTAGGCGGCGCGCGCCTGTTCGAGCGATAGATGATTGTTCAAACGGTCAAAGCGGTCGCGCGCCTCGGTGCCGCCGGCCTTGTAGCAGGCAAAGTGTAGACCACCGGGCCGCAGCGCGCGGTGGATGGAGGCCAACACCGGCACCAGCCCGGCGCGCGGCACATGCAGCAGGCTGGCGTGTGCCCAGACGGCATCGAATTCTTCATCGGCGTCGAGTTCGTCGAAGCGCATGACCGCGACGGGGATGCCAAGTCGTTCGGCGGCTTTCTGCGCCATTTCGGGGACGCCGTCGGTGGGGACGACGTCGAAGCCCTGTTGCAGCATGGCCTCGGCATCGCGGCCACCGCCGCAGCCCAGTTCGAGGATGCGCGCGCCGGGTTTGAGGCGCTGCAGGAAGCCCGGGAGATGGCGCGAGGTGCCATCGAAACCACTGGCGACATAGTCGGGCGCCTCGCGGGCATAGAAGGCCAGTGTCGCGTCGTCGGCGCCGGCGGTCACGCGAACAGCATCGCCAGCTTGTAGAAGCCTGCGGCAATCAACCCGGCAGCGGGCAAGGTGACGATCCACGCGACGACGATGCTGCTGGCGACATTCCAGCGCACTGCCGAGGTGCGCCGCGACGCACCGACGCCGATGATGGCGCCGGTGATGGTGTGCGTGGTGGACACCGGCACGCCGAGCGCGGTTGCGGCGAACAAGGTGATGGCGCCGCCGGTTTCAGCGGCGAAACCCTGCGGCGGCGTCAGCCGGGTGATTTTCGAGCCCATGGTGTGGACGATGCGCCAGCCGCCGAACAGCGTGCCGAGCGCCATCGCCGCCTGGCAGCTGATGACCACCCAGAACGGCACATGGAACTCACCGCCGAGCATGCCCTGCGAATAGAGCAGCACCGCGATGATCCCCATGGTCTTTTGCGCGTCATTGCCGCCGTGGCCGAGTGAGTAGGCCGCCGCCGACAGCAGCTGCAGCTTGCGGAAGCGCCGGTCGGCGGCGAGCGGCGTCATCCGGACGCAGACCCAGGCGACAATGAGCGTCAGCAGCAGCGCCAGCACGAAGCCGGTGGCGGGCGACAGCACGATGGCGCTCGCGGTCTTGGTGACGCCGGCCCAGACGATCGCCGGGCTGCCGGCCTTAGCCAGCCCGGCGCCGACCAGCCCGCCGATCAGCGCGTGGCTGGACGACGACGGAATGCCGGCGATCCAGGTGATGACGTTCCAGGATATGGCCCCCATCAGCGCGCCGAAGATCACCGCGGCATCGACGATATCGGGATTGACGATACCCTTGCCCACCGTTTCGGCGACGTGCAGCCCGAAGAACAGGAAGGCGATGAAGTTGAAGAACGCTGCCCAGGCGACGGCGTGATGCGGCCGCAGCACGCGCGTCGAGACGACGGTGGCGATCGAGTTCGCGGCATCGTGGAGGCCGTTCAGAAAGTCGAACGCCAGCGCCACGGCAATCAGCGTGACGAGCAGCGGGAAGGTCAGATGGCCCATGGTGTCCCCGGCGGCTTCAGGCGTGATCGATCACGAGACCCTGAATCTCGTTGGCGACGTCTTCGAAGCGGTCGACGACCTTTTCGAGGTGGCTGTAGATTTCGCGGCCGACGACGAAGTCCATCGCATCGGCCTTGCGGTGCGCCTTGAACAGCGCCTTGACGCCGGCATCATGGATATCGTCGGCATCGCCCTCGATCTTGATGAGCCGCGCGGTCAGGTCGTGCAGCCGCGCACTGTTGGGGCCGAGCGCGCGCAGCAGCGGGATGGCTTCGGCGGTGACGCGCGCCGCCTCGACAATCAGCGCTGCCATGTCCACCATCGCCGGGTCGAACTTCTTGACTTCGAACAGCGTGATCGACTTGGCGGTGGCGTTCATCTGGTCGATGGCATCGTCCATCGAGCCGATCAGGCTGGTGATCGCCGAGCGGTCGAACGGCGTCACGAAGGTGCGGCGCACATCCTGCAGCACGGCGCGCGCGATATCGTCGGCCTGTTGTTCAAGGTCGTAGATCATCTGCGCATTGGCAGCGATGTTGTCGCCGCCCTGCAGCAGCTTGGCCAGCGCATCGGCGCCGGCGACCAGCGTCAGCGCGTGGCTTTCGAAATGTTCGAAGAAGCGCCCGGTCTTGGGCATCAGCGCCTGGAACCATTGCAAGGGCGGAATCCTTTCATTCAGGTGACGGCGCACGGTTTCGACCGCGCGCGCCGGACGGCTGGGTTGGGGCTCGGGCTGGCGAAAGCCGGCGATGATCGATTTGAGTTCGGCTTCCTCGACCGCGGCGGCGGCGTCGGCGAGCGTGAACCATTGCGTCGTGCGTTCATGCGCTTCGGGCCAGGTGTCGAGCTGGGTGATGAACGCCAGCGGATAGACATCGACGGTGGCGCGGATGACGCTGCCGTTGCGGCGGCGCTTGTCATAGGCGTAGTTGCCGACCGGCGTCGGGCAGACAAAGCCCGAAATGCCGGCTTCTTCATAGGCTTCGGCAGCAGCGGCGAGATGCGGGTCGAGGCCGCGGATGGGATTGCCCTTGGGCAGCACCCAGCGTTTGGTTTCGCGCGAAGTGATGAGCAGCAGGCGCATGTCGCCGTCGGGGTCGCGGCGATACGGCAGTGCGGCAATCTGGTTGATGGCAGGGCCCCTTGGTTGGGCGCGATTCTAGACCGCGCGCCCGCCGGATGAAAGCCCGTTTATGACAGTTTGATGACGGCGCCGTTGGCCCGTCGTCATTGCCGCGCCGACGGGAATCGACGTCGAGCGCGGCGTATGTCGTGGATTCCCGCCTGCGCGGGAATGACTTGGTATCTTGGGCTACTCGGCCTTGACCACCGCGGGCGGCTGCCAGCCTTCGAGCTGGTCGAGCTTGGGCCAGTACAGCCGCATGACCATGTAGATGTCGCCGTTCGGCGCCGGCAGCCAGTTCGATTCCTTGTCGGCGCCGGGCGATTTGTTCGAGACATAGATGGTGAAGCCGCCGTCGGGGTTCTTCTTGAGGTCGGGCAGCATCGGCGAGTTGATCAGATAGCGATTGATCGGGTTGTCGATCAGCAGCTGCGTCTTGCCGTCATACATCGTCACCGACCAGAAGGCGTTGACCGGCGGCAGTGCACTCGCCGGGAAGGTGATGGTGTAGCTCGACTTCGAGCCGTCGAGCACGGCGCCCGACGCATCGGCGCGCACCATCGGATACAGCGCTTCCTGATAGTCGTTGGCGTAGATGCCGGCCTGCGCGACCGCGGCACGGCGCAGCCAGTCGTCGCCGACAGCCTCGCGCGTGTTGTCGATCTTGGCGACGCTCCAGCCGTTGACCATCTTGCCGAGCGTCTTCGCCTGACCCTGCAGCTTGTCGCTGCCGGCCTTCATGCCGGCCAGCAGCCCGGCCTTTTGCGCCACCGACAGCTTCGATGTGTCGAACGGCTTGCCGGGCTCGATGCCGATCTTGGCGAGGTCGGCGCGAATGCCGGCTTCGTTGGGCTGCGCCGGGATGAACTGCAGCAGGAACGCCAGATAGTTGAAGAAGTCGGTTTTCGCCTTGTCCTTGTCGATCGCCGGCCAGGCGACGGCGGGGGCTGTCGCCGGCGCGGGCGTACCGAGGAACGCCGACAGCGGCTGGACCTTGTAGCCCGCCTGGATTTTCTTGACGTTTTCGATGTCGGCGGGATTGAACAATTGCGTGCGGAAGATTGTCAGCCCGAACTGCGTCTTGTTTTCGAAGACCTTGGCGATGCCCTTGGGCGTCTCGCCCTTCCAGTCGGGGCCGGTGACCATGAAGCAGCCGGCGTCATTGCCGGTGGTGCGGCTGCCGATATAGCCATAGTTGAATGTCGACATGTCGACGAGCTGGACGCTGTAATAGCGTTCCTTGGGCACAGCGGGGACACAGATGACCATCGGCTCGGCGCGCAGGTCGAGCTGCACCATCGAATAGGGCGTGTCGCTGTTGGGGGTCACCACCGAGGTATCCTTGGGGGTGAACACGCGCGCGGTGTTGGCGAGCTGGTTGATCGGGGCGCGGAACTGCGACGACGTCGTGTCGATGTTCGATTCGTACATGACGCCGTAGTTCATCACCAGCGGGAAGCCGTAGATCATCGCTTGCTCGGCGATTTTGGCGGTGTCGACGGCGCCCGCCGTATCGGCATCGCCCGCCTTCTTGCAGGCGACAGTGCCTGCGCCCAAACCGATGACCAGCGCCAGCGTGATGCTGCGCCGCGACAGAACCAAACCCGACATGCCAACCTCCCGCAAAATGGAAGGCAGCAGAATAACCCGACCCCGCACCCCAATCAATCGGGTGCAGGGGTCACCCCTGCCCGCCGGAGGCTCTTACAAAATGAACTTCGAAAGGTCGGCGTTGCGCGCAATACCCCCCAGTTGTGCCTCGACATAGGCGGCGTCGACGGTCACCGTCTCGCCGCGCCGTTCGCTGGCGTCGAAGCTGACGGTTTCGAGCAGCTTTTCCATCACCGTCTGCAAGCGGCGGGCGCCGATGTTTTCGTCGCGTTCGTTGACTTCGAACGCGGTGCGGGCGATCGCGGTGATGCCGTCGGCGGCGACGTCGAGCGTCACGCCTTCGGTGCCGAGCAGCGCGGTGTACTGGCGGATCAGCGAGGCTTCGGTGTCCGACAGGATGGCGACGAAATCGGCTTCGGTGAGGCCCTTCAACTCGACGCGGATCGGCAGCCGGCCCTGGAGTTCGGGGAGCAGGTCGGACGGCTTGGCGACGTGGAACGCGCCGCTGGCAATGAACAAAATGTGGTCAGTCTTTACGGGTCCGTGCTTGGTGGCGACGGTGGTGCCTTCGATCAGCGGCAGCAGGTCGCGCTGGACGCCTTCGCGCGACACCGAGCCGCCGCGCACGTCGGACACCGCGATCTTGTCAATTTCATCAATGAAAACAATGCCGTTGGCTTCAGCCGAGCGCAGTGCCTCGCGCGTGATTTCCTCGTTGTCGAGGCGCTTGTCGCTTTCTTCCGCCAGCAGCACGTCGAACGCCGCGGGCACGCCCATCTTGCGGCGCTTGGTGCGGCCATTGCCCATCGCCTTGCCGAGCATTTCGCCGATGTTGATCATCTGCGGCGCGCCGGGGATTTCGAACGGCATCGCCGGCGTATCGGCGACGTCGATCTCGATTTCCTTGGTGGCGAGATGGCCTTCGCGGAAGCGCTGGCGGAACGCGGCGCGGGTGGCCTCCGACGCGTCCTTGCCGACCAGCACGTCGAGCAGCCGGTCTTCGGCGGCAGCTTCGGCGGCGTCCTTGACCCCGGCGCGGCGGGTTTCGCGGACGAGGCGGATCGATTCCTCGACGAGGTCGCGGATGATCGAATCGACGTCGCGGCCGACATAGCCGACTTCGGTGAACTTGGTGGCTTCGATCTTGAGGAACGGCGCCTGCGCGAGTTTCGCCAAACGGCGGCTGATCTCGGTCTTGCCGCAGCCCGTCGGCCCGATCATCAGGATGTTCTTCGGCGTCACCTCGTCGCGCAAGTCGTCGCCGAGGCGCTGGCGGCGCCAGCGGTTACGCAGTGCGACGGCGACGGCGCGCTTGGCGTCGCGCTGGCCGATGATGTGGCGGTCGAGCGCTGCTACGACGGCGGTGGGCGTCAGCGCGTCGGCGGCTTCGGTACCAGGGGTGTCAATCTTCATGGTCACGTTCATCAGATACTCTCAACGGTGAGGTTGCCATTGGTGTAGACGCAAATGTCGGCGGCAATCGCCATGGCGCGGCGCGAAATCGCCTCGGCATCATGGTCGCTGTCGGCGAGCGCGCGGGCAGCGGCGAGCGCGTAATTGCCGCCCGAACCGATCGCGGCGATGCCGTCGGTGGGCTCCAGAACGTCGCCGGTGCCGGTCAGGATCAGCGTCACGTCCTTGTCGGCGACGATCATCATCGCTTCCAGGCGCCGCAGATAGCGGTCGGTGCGCCAGTCCTTGGCGAGTTCGACGGCAGCGCGGGTGAGCTGACCGGGGAAGCGTTCGAGCTTGGCCTCGAGCCGTTCGAACAGCGTGAAAGCATCGGCGGTGGCGCCGGCAAAGCCGGCAATGACGCTGCCGTCACCGAGGCGGCGGACCTTTTTGGCGTTGGCCTTCATCACGGTCTGGCCCATCGTCACCTGGCCGTCACCGGCGATGGTGACATGGCCGGACTTGCGGACCGAGACGATTGTCGTGCCGTGCCAGTCGGGAAAATCGGACATGAATGCGGGAACCTTACGGGGGGTGGTCAACCTATGTAGGATTTGTCCGCGCGAGTTGAAGGGGGCAGCCCGCACGCAAAAACGGCCGGCGCATCGCTGCACCGGCCGTTTGCGTGTCGGTCGTATTGCGGGTCAGGCGGCGTGTGCCACCTTGCGACGGCGCAGCGCCGTGCCGACCATGCCGAAACCGGCGATCATCAGCGCCCAGCTCGCGGGTTCGGGGACCGCGCTGCCGGGGCCGCCACCGTCGCCGATGTCGGTGCCGCCCGGCGCGCTGAAGAACGCGATGTGCGACAGGCCGTGCGGGTTGCGGTTGAACGGAATGTCGAGCGTCGACCAGTTGCCCGACGTCGCGGCGGTGGCGAGCTGGTACAGCACGAAATAGTTCGCCGCCTTGACCGCGATGAAGCTGACGGCGTCGGGCGTCGCCCAGCTGCCGCTGGTCGAACCGGTGACGGTGCCGGCAAAGCCCGCATCGTCGGACTTGTAGAGGTAGGTCATCGCCAGATCGAGCCCGGCGGCGGGATTGGTGTCGTTGAACAGATTATAGACAAGCGGCACATCGGGCGCGGTCAGCGGCGCGACATTGCCCTGGAACAGGCAGCCATGCGAATCGGTGACCGAAACGCACTTGCCCGCAACGATGCTGACCGACGGGGCGGCTAGGGCCGGCGCGGCCTGCCATGCGACGGCGGCGACGGATAACGCTATGAAAGCCTTGAACATTTTTACTCCACTCCGAACCACATTGGACGACGAACCGCAGGTCGGTTGCACGGCGAAGTGGCACGAAATGCACCTGTTCAAAGCAATGCAACGACCCACGCCGGCAACTGATTGCAGGCGCACTGCCACATGCTGGATGAACGGCAGATTGACAATACTAATTCATTCTTAACGCGGTGCGACAAAGCGGCACAGCGCATGAAAGTCGCCGGCATACATCAACGGGGATGATGATCTGCGAATCTGGCTGCCAGCAGCAGGCAAATGGAAAAGCGGGGCCGGTGCTCAGGGGGGGGTAGGGAAGCGCCGGCCCCAGTTGTTGGCAGTGGCGGGGGCTTAGGCCGCGACTGCAATCTGGCGGCGGCGGCGCGCGAAGCCGATCATGCCGAAACCGACGACCATAAGCGCCCAGCTGGAGGGTTCAGGTACGCTGGTGGCGACATTGTCGAACACGAAGGTTTCGTCGAAATAGTTGAAATCGCCGCCGTTCCACAGGTCTTCGAACGCGACATAGGTGCCGGCGGGGACCTTGGCGTCACCGACGTAGCCGGCCGAAAAGACATGGTTGACGCCGTCGGCATTGAGCGACGCATCCGAATAATAGGTCTTCTTGGTCGTGGAGACATTGGTGAAGAACACCAGGCTGTCGCCGGCATTGGCGCGACCGAGCACGAGCTTGTCGCCATAGACCGACGTCTTGTTGCTCAGCCCGGTGATGCCGGTAGCGACGCCGTTAATCATCAGCCCGAGGTTTTCGGTATAGCTGGCAGTGGTGCCGGTGAACCAGGCGGTGATGTCGCCGGTGCGCGCGGCGGTGAACGTGTAGTTGACGGGGTTTTCCTTGCCGCGGGTCGGGTACTGCGGCAGCGTCGTCACGGCCTGAGCCGAGGATGCGACGATACCGATGGTGGCGGCAATCGCGATGGTGGCAGCGAACGCGAAACGCGAAACGGTGTGATGGAGGGTGATCATCTAGATTTCCTTTTGGCGTGTGGCGGACGGCCCGCCTTATGCCCTTCCGTCTGCATGCGGCGTGCCAAATGCTGTGCCAAAGAAGATTTTGGCGTGATGTCAGTGACTTGGTGGAGACTGAAGTGTGCTGCTGCTGATAAAGCGCCCATTGCAATTCGCAAAGTGGCATGAACGGACGTCGCAAAATGCAACGCGGTTTGCAGAATGCGTGGACGCCGGCGGGACGCGAGCGGCGGGCGGCGTCGCGATAAAAAAAGCGGGCCGGTGCGCCCCCCAGCGCACCGGCCCTTGTCGCCAGAATTATGGCGTGACGAAACTGTCGATCAGTCGACCGCGTCGGCGGCAACGAAAGTGCGCGCGCAAGCCAGGATGACAACCTCTCAAATGTCGGCGTATCGAGCGTACGCCGTTCTGGCAATCACTATGCAAATACCGTGCCGCAAATTTCGCAGCGATTAACGTATTGAATATAAGTTATTTTATCCGGCCCAAGGCCACCGGCTGCCATGAAGGTGTAATATTTTCTGACAGATTGTCGCAGGCCTGTGCGATTCAGAGATTGACATTTATAACCTTATCGGTTATGTGGTGACAATGAAAAGAACCCGAATCGACATTCCGCCCGACCTGACCTTCCTGCCGGTGCCGCGCCGCGCCAGTGTTGGCGGCTGGAGCCCGCAGCGCCAGCGCGAGTTCATCACCGTGCTCGCCGCCACCGGCAGCGTCGCACAGGCGGTCGCGGTGGTCGGCATGTCGAAAACCGGCGCCTATCTGCTGCGCAATGCCAAGGGCGGCGGCGACTTCCGGCGCGCCTGGGATGCTGCCATCGAAGACGGTGTCGCGGTGCTGAAGTCGGTGGCGTACGAACGCGCGATCGACGGCGTCGAGTCCACCATCCAGGTCGACGGCAAGCCGGTGCGGACCATCCACCAGTATGACAATGCCATGCTGATGCGGCTGCTCGCCATCTATGACACGCCCGAACGCGCCGCCGCGCGCCAGGCCGCGCGCGAACCGAAGTTCGACCGCCAGATGCTGGTCGACAAATTCAGGAAACTGGCGCGCAAGATTGCGGCCGAAAGCGTCGAGGAAACCGAAGCCGTGACGGGCATCAGCGAGGCAGACGCCATGGACAGGCTCTATGGGGTGCCGGGTGAACCGGGGTCGGCCCCCAGGCCGGCATTGAACAGGCGCGCCCGGCTCGCCAGTGCCGAGCCACCGATCGACCCACCCCCGCCGTTTGCGCAACGCGATGCGCCGGACCGGTGGGAGCGCCCCGAGCCGCCACCGCCAACGCCGCGCATCTGGACGGGGTAATGCGGCGCGCCCAAGCTTGCCCCGCGCGCACGCTTGCACTAGGCAGCGCGCGCAGGAGGATGTGATGCGCACAGCGACCATCGAACGGGTGACGGGCGAGACACAGATTGCTGTCACGCTCAATCTTGACGGCAGCGGCGTCTATGACGTCGCCACCGGCATCGGGTTTCTCGACCACATGCTCGAGCAGCTGTCGCGGCATTCGCTGATCGACTTGCACGTGCGGGCGAAAGGCGACCTGCACATCGATGCGCACCACACCACCGAGGATTCGGCACTCGCCATCGGCAGCGCGTTCGCGCAGGCGCTCGGCGACCGCAAGGGCATCACCCGCTACGGCGACGCGCTAATCCCGATGGACGAAACGCTGACGCGCGTCGCGCTCGACATTTCGGGGCGGCCGTACCTGGTATGGCGCACCAGCTTCAGCCAACCGCGCCTCGGCGACATGGACACCGAACTGTTCAAGGAATGGTTCGCCGCGTTCGCGCAGACCGCCGGCGTGACGCTGCACATCGAGACGCTGTACGGCGTCAACAACCACCATATCGTCGAAAGCTGCTTCAAGGGGCTGGCGCGTGCGTTGCGTGCGGCGGTGACGCTTGATCCGCGCAAGCTGGATGCGGTGCCGTCGACCAAGGGTACGCTGGGTGGTGTTTAGCTGCGGCGACGCCGGCCAAAGCGCTTTTGATCCTCCCCGCCTTCGGGGAGGGGGACCGCCACTTGGCGGTAGAGGGGTTGCCACGGGTCCAATTGTTGGATTTGCGATTATGGCAGCC
>CALDHQ010000681.1 GCA_937894055.1 uncultured Polymorphobacter sp. | reverse complement strand
CAAACTGGCCTGAGCCGGATCAGCCGACCAGTGCGTTGCGGTCGATGCCGGCGATGCTGGTGACGCCGGTCAACGCCATCGCCGCGCGCATTTCGACCTCGACCACCTTGAGCATGTGCGCGACGCCCGCTTCGCCACCCGCCGCCAGCGCATAGGCCCAGGCGCGACCGAGCAACACGCCCTTGGCGCCCAGCGCCAGCATGCGCACGACATCGAGCCCCGAGCGTACGCCGCCGTCAGCCAGCACGGTCAACCGGTCGCCCACCGCATCGGCGATTGCGGGCAACGCACGCGCCGTCGACAGCACGCCGTCGAGCTGCCGCCCGCCATGGTTCGACACGACGATGCCGTCGGCTCCCATGTCGGCGGCCTGCACAGCATCGGGCACATCGAGCAGCCCCTTGATGATCAGCGGCCCACGCCACTCGTCACGGATGAACTCGAGATCGGCCCAGGTGACGCGCGGGTCAAAATTCTGCGCCATCCACGCGAAGAAGTCCTCGAGCCCCGTTTTGGAGCCCAGCACCGGCGCAACATTGCCCAGGCTGTGCGGACGCCCGTGCAAACCGACATCCCACGCCCATCCGGGCCGCGTCGCCACTTGCGCGGCGCGACGCAGCGCGCCCCCCAGTCCCGGCGCGCCCGCCAGTCCCGAACGATAGTCACGGTAGCGCGCCCCCGGCACCGGCAAGTCGACCGTAAACACCAGCGCCGAACACCCGGCCTCGCGCGCCTGCACCAGCAGGTCGCGCATGAAGCTGCGGTCGCGGATCATATAGAGCTGGAACCAGATCGGCTGCGCCACCGCCGCAGTGACTTCGGCGAGCGGACAGACCGACACCGTCGACAGGCAGAACGGGATGCCGGCGGCCTGTGCGGCACGCGCTGCCTGCACCTCGCCGCGCCGGGCGTTCATCCCGGCCAGCCCGACCGGCGCCAGCGCAACCGGCATCGCCTGCCGCTGCCCGAACAATGTGGTCGAAAGGTCGATCGCCGATACATCGCGCAGCACGCGCTGGCGCAACGCCACGGCTTCGAGGTCGGCAACATTGCGCCGCAGCGTCACCTCGCCATACGAGCCGCCGTCGACATAATCGAACAGGAAGCGCGGCAGCCTGCGGCGCGCAGCAATGCGATAGTCCGAAATCGATGGCGGCTTCATGCTGCTGTTTCCGCACAACTGGCCCCGCGACGCAAGACCGCGCTGCAGCAACGACTTCATTTGGGAAAATTGGTGCGCCAAGCACGACGAAAGTGAGAACCGTAATCACTGGGAAATCTCGGTCCCGCTGGGTCAGGCTGCATCCGACCCAACCGATTGGATCGCACAATATCGGGATTTCGATCCGGGAGCTGCCATTCCGCTTCGCGCCCCATTTGCGTCATTCGTAGGACGTTGGTCGTCGCTCGAAACCGGACATTAAATCA
>CALDHQ010000680.1 GCA_937894055.1 uncultured Polymorphobacter sp. | reverse complement strand
GACGCCGAGTCGCCCTCCCCGCAAGGGGGAGGGGGATTGGCGCGGTTAGCTGGCGGCGAAGTTGCAGGTCAGCACCCACTGCCGCCCGGGCTTGTCCATCTCGATTCGCGAGCATTTGGTCAGCACGTCGCGGCCGATCAGGATCCACGGCCGGTTGCGGTTGCCCTTGCGCTTCGACCCGCTGACGACAATCGCGTCCTCTTCCTCCGCCGCGGTGCTCGTCCCGGCCTTGGCGCGCGCATCGAGCTCTTTCGCCTGCGCTTCGGTAATCCGCACCGTCGGGTCGATCACCGGCAGCCCGAGGATGGTCGTGCCCGCCACCGGCGTCAGCCCCTCGACCGGCAGCGCCACCTGCGGAAACGGCCGCCACAGATCGACGCTGCGATTGCGCCGCACCAGCCCGGCATCGACCAGCGCCTGCGCGGCATTGGCGTTCATCACGGTACGCGGCGCATCGAGCGCGAATCGCACCGAAATCTTGACGCCTTCGACCTTGATCTCGCCGCCGACATCGCCGCGGCCGGTTGTTGGTATCGTATAGACGCTGCCGCCGGCGGGAGCAGCGGGCTGGTTGAAGATTACCCGGTCGGCATCGATCGCCATCACCGACAAGATGCCGTCGATGCCCGAATCGACAACCTTGTTGACCCACACCGTCGGCACCGATTGCTTGGGCAGGCCGGCGGCGGCGACGTCATAGAAATTGCCGCGAAACACCGCCTCGCCGCCGGGAATCAGCGGGTTCTTGACGGTTTGCTTGCCGATCAGCGGAAACGGCTTGAGCTTGGCGTGTTCGGCAGGCGCCAGATTGAGCACCAGCGCCTTTTCAAAGCCCAGCGACACGCGCACCGGCAGGTTGGCATCCTTGATGCGGATCATCACGCCGGGCTGCGGTGCGGCGTTGAGCGTCAGGCTGGCGACCGACTTGGCGGCCAGCGCCGGCGCAGTGCCGGTCGACAGCAGGATTGCGGCAATCAGGCCGGTACGCGTCGCTGAACTGAACATCGTCTTCGGATCTCCACAAGACGCCCCCGTTGCTACCTCTGGCTAAAAATCGCGGTTTGCGCCATAGCCGCGCGCATGAAGTTTCTTGATCAGGCCAAAATCTATCTGCGCTCGGGCACCGGCGGCGACGGCGCCGTGTCGTTCCGGCGCGAGAAGTATGAAGAATTCGGCGGCCCCGACGGCGGCGATGGCGGTCGCGGCGGCCATGTCTATTTCGAATGCGTCGACGGCCTCAACACGCTGATCGACTTCCGCTACGCGCAGCATTTCCGCGCCGGCCGCGGCGGCCACGGCATGGGCCGCAACCGCACCGGCGCCGGCGCCGATGACCTGGTCATCAAGGTGCCGGTCGGCACGCAGATCTTCACCGACGATCAGGAAATGCTGGTCGCCGACTTCACCGTGCCCGGCCAAAAGCTGATGGTGCTGCGCGGCGGCGACGGCGGCAAGGGCAACGACTTCTACAAAAGCCCGACCAACCGCGCCCCGCGCCAGTTCCAGCCGGGCTTCGAAGGCGCCGAAATGTGGGTGTGGCTGCGGCTCAAGCTGATTGCCGACGCCGGGCTGCTCGGCATGCCCAACGCCGGCAAGTCGACCTTCCTCAACGCCGTCACCAACGCGCACGCCAAGATCGGCGCCTATCCGTTCACGACGTTGAAGCCGCAGCTCGGCGTCGTGCGCCACAAGGGCCAGGAGTTCGTGCTCGCCGACATCCCCGGCCTGATCGAGGGCGCGGCAGACGGTGTCGGCATCGGCGACCGCTTCCTCGGCCATATCGAACGCTGCCGCATCCTGCTGCACCTGATCGACGCCGATTGCGAAGACCCGCGCGAATCGTACGAAATCGTCCGTGCCGAGCTCGAAGCCTATGGCGCCGGGCTTGAGGACAAGGACGAGATCATCGCGCTCAACAAGGCCGACCTGGTCGAGCCCAAGCTGCTCGCCAAGCGCAAGAAGGCGCTCGAAAAGTTCAGCGGCAAGCCGGTCTATCTGCTGTCGGGCGCGACGCGCGAAGGCATGGATGCCGTCCTCGACCGCCTCGTCGAAGCCGTCGGCCGCGCCAAGAAGACCGACAGCGCGCAGGACAAAGCATGGACGCCCGTGTAGCGCGGTTTGCACCCGCCGCATGCCCGCGGCTGGTGATCAAGATCGGCTCGTCGCTGCTTGTCGCGGCGGATGGCAGCGTGCGCCGCGACTGGCTGGAAACCGTCATCGATGATGTCGCGGCGCGGCGCGCGGCCGGCCAGCAGGTCGTCATTGTCTCGTCAGGCGCGATTGCACTCGGCGCCAAACGGCTCGGGCTGCCCAAGGGCGGCCGCGCCAGCCTTGAGGACGCGCAGGCCGCTGCCGCCACCGGGCAAATCGCGCTCAGCCAGATCTACGCCGAAATGCTCAGCGCGCGCGGCATCGTTGCGGCGCAGATCCTGCTGACGCTCGGCGACCTCGAAGACCGGCGGCGCTTCCTCAATGTCGCCGCGACGCTCGACCGGCTGCTCAGCCTCGGCGTCGTGCCGGTGCTCAACGAAAACGACAGCGTCGCCACGCAGGAAATCCGCTTCGGCGACAATGACCGGCTGGCCGCGCGCGCCGGCCAGGCCGCTGCTGCTGCGGGCGTCATCCTGCTCAGCGATATCGACGGGCTCTACACCGCCAACCCGGCGACCGACCCGACGGCCAAACTCATCCCCACCGTCGAGAAACTCGATGCCGCAATCGACGCGATGGCCGACGGTACCAGCGGCTCGGGCCTCGGCTCGGGCGGCATGACCGCCAAGGTCCAGGCCGCGCGCATCGCCAACAGCGCCGGCGTCCATCTGGCGATCATCGACGGCCGCCGCCCCGCACCGCTACAGGCCTTCGCTGCCACCGGCCACGGCACGGTGTTCGTCGCCGGCGAAGGCGCCCGCGGCAAGAAAGCCTGGCTCGCCGGCCGCCTGACGCTCAAGGGCAAACTCCACATCGACGCCGGCGCCGTCCGCGCGCTCGCCACCGGCAAAAGCCTGCTCGCCGCCGGCGTCACCCGCGTCGAAGGCCGCTTCGAACGCGGCGACCCCGTCGAAATCCTGGGGCCAAGCGGCACTGCCGTGGCGCGCGGGCTGGCGGGCTATGACGCCGCCGACGCCGCCGCGATAGCCGGCGCGCGCAACGAGGCGCAGGCGGTGATCCTCGGCTATGCGCCGCGTGGGGCGCTGGTGCACCGTGATCATTTGGTGACGCTTTAGAAGAGCCTCCGGCGGGCAGGCCTGAGGCCTGCACCCGATTGTTCAGCTACGCCGCAGCTGTCACCGCCAGCTTGGGATAGTCGGTGTAGCCCTCCGGCCCGCGGATATACCAGGTCTTCGGGTTGTCTTCGTTGAGCGGCGCGCCGGTGCGGAAGCGCTCCACCAGATCGGGGTTGCCGATATACTTCCGGCCCCAGGAAATCGCGTCGGCGAGGCCGGAGTCGAGGTCGGCCTGCGCGCTCTCCACCGTATAGTCCTGGTTGAGCACCAGCGGGCCGCTGAAGACTTTCCGGATCTTCGGGCTCAATTTGGGCACGTTGGTGGCGCCGTAGGTGCCGTTCGGCGTCAGTTCGCGCAGTTCGAGGAACGCGAGGCCGAGCTTGTCGAGCGCGCGCGCCGCCGGCAGGAAGACGCTTTCCGGGTCGCTGTCATCGGTGCCCTGCGATTCGCCGTTGGGCGACAGGCGAATGGCCGCGCGGTCACCGCCGACTTCGGCGACAACGCGCTCCATGACCTCACGCATCAGGCGGATGCGGTTTTCCGGCGACCCGCCATAGTCATCGTCGCGCGCGTTGACGCCGTTGCGCAGGAACTGGTCGATCAGATAGCCGTTGGCGCTGTGGACCTGGACGCCGTCGAACCCGGCGGCGATCGCATTGCGCGCCGCGTTGGCATACTCGTCGAGCGTCCGCTTGATGTCATCGAGCGTCGCAGCGCGCGGCGTGCCATAGGGGTTCTTGTCGGGCACCGCATACGGCGCCCGCACCGGCGACGAGGAGATCGAGTCCGTGCCGATGGTGTCGGGGCGCGCCAGCCGGCCCATGTGCCACAGCTGCGCCATGATGCGCCCGCCCGCGGCGTGGACGGCCGCAGTGACCGGCTTCCACGCCTCGGTCTGCTCTGCGGTCCAGATCCCCGGCGTCCGCGGCCAGCCGAGCCCGATCCGGCTGATGCCGATGGCTTCGGCAATGATCAGCCCGGCACTGGCGCGCTGGCTGTAATAGTCGCCCATCAATGCGGTCGGCACATGGTCATCGCTCGCCCGCATGCGCGTCAGCGGCGCCATGAAGATGCGGTTCGGCGCCGCAATGGCGCCAATCGTGATCGGGTCGAATAGACTGGGCATAAAATTCTCTTTGCGTTTGTTGCGACAGCGCGAGCGACTCGCCGATGACAGCAGTTGCCGCAGAATGAAGCCGCGCGCTACCTTCCATGTTCAGGTTGTGTGCAAGGTCACGGTTATCGGACGTTACAGGGCGTGCGGCAACGAAGAGCCTCCGGCGGGCAGGCCTGAGGCCTGCAAGATCGGAAGAGC
>CALDHQ010000679.1 GCA_937894055.1 uncultured Polymorphobacter sp. | reverse complement strand
AGCCTCGACGGCATCAACTTCGACGGGCGCCGCCTCGTCGAAATCAAATGCGGCGACAAGGTCTATGCCCACACCGCCACCACCGGCACCGTGCCGGGCTACTACATAGGCCAGCTCCAGCACATTCTCGCGGTCACCGGTTTCGCCGAAATCGACTTCTGGGTCTGGCTCCCCGGCCAGCGCGGCCTGCTGCTGACGGTGCCCCGCGATGACGCCTATATTGCGCACATGACCGCGGCCGAGGCGGACTTCTGGGCGCGGGTGGCCGCACACAGGTCCTTCGGCGGGCAAGCTTGAGACCTGCACCTGGTAGTTGGGTGCATCAATGATACTTCGCGGGCCGCTTAACTACGCCCTCCAAGCGAAGTTGAGGGACACGCTGACGGTTGAGGGTGTGCCTCGATTTCGCTCGGGAAGAGCGGGGCAGGCTACGCAAAAGCGCCAGACAATCGGGTGCAGGCATCAAGCTTGCCCGCCGAAGGCTCTTCACTATCGTCGCCTCTTGACCGTCAGATATCGGTTGAAATTCGCCCATACAACTCCGGCCGCCGGTCACGGAAGAAGCCGAAGGCGGCGCGGTGCTTGGCCTGCAGATCGAGGTCGAAGGTGGCGATCACCATCCCCGGCGTATGGTCGTCGAGTTCGGAAACGATGTCGCCGCGCTGGTCGGCGATGAAGCTGGTGCCATAAAATGTCTGCGCGTGCGGGGTGCCGGCTTCTTCGGTGCCGATGCGGTTGCAGGCGACGACGCCGACGACGTTCGACACCGCATGGCCGACCATCGCGCGGCGCCACATGCGGCGCGTGTCGAGGCTCGGGTCGTGCGGCTCGGTGCCGATGGCGGTGGGGAACATCAGCACTTCGGCGCCCTGCAGCATCATGGCGCGTGCGGTTTCGGGGTACCATTGGTCCCAGCAGATGCCGACGCCGATGACGCCGTGCTTCGTCGGCCAGACCTTGAAGCCGGTGTTGCCGGGGCGGAAGTAGAATTTCTCCTCATAGCCCGGGCCGTCGGGAATGTGGCTCTTGCGATACACGCCCATCACCGCGCCGGTGTCGTCGATCATCGCGAGGCTGTTGTAGTGGTGGTGCCCGTCCTTTTCGAAGAAGCTGGTCGGGATGAAGGTCTTCGTGTCGCGCGCCACTTCGCGCATCGCCGCGACCGCAGGATGCTTGTCGACGGGCAGCGCACGCGCGAACAGGCTTTCGTCCTCGTGGCGGCAGAAATAATGGCCTTCGAACAGTTCGGGTGGCAGGATGACTTGCGCGCCGGCAGCGGCGGCTTCGCGCACTGCGGCGGCGGTCATCGCGATATCCTGGTCGCGGTTGTCGCTGAACGCCAGTTGCAACCCGGCTACGGTGACTTGGCGCATCGCCCGACTCCTGCAGTTAAAGCGTGATGCCGAAGCGCGCCAGCACCACCACCATCGCCAGATACAGCACCATCGTCAGCACGCAACCCGCAACCAGCGCCGGCGCGAAGCCGACACCGGCGCGCAGCAGCAGCGGAATGACCAGGAACATCGGCAGCGACGGCAGCACATACCAGAAGGTCGCACCGACATGCGACGCCATCCGCACCGGATCATGCGTGTCGCGCCACAGCCAGATCATGCCGAGCACCGACACCAATGGCAGCGACGCCAGCAGCGCCCCGCCCGCCGGACTGCGCCGCGCGATTTCCGATACTGCGGCGACGATAACCCCCGAAATCAACGCCTTGACCGCGAGGTAGAGCATTCAAAGCGGCTGTTGCTGGGTGATGCAGTGGAAGCTGCCGCCGCCGCTCAGCACGTGCAACGCTGGCAGCCCGACAACCTTGCGCGTCGGGAACAACGCCGCAACCGCCGCGACCGCGGCGTCGCCGTAGGGGCTGCCATAGGTCGGCACGATGACGGCACCGTTGGCGATGTAGAAGTTCATGTGGCTGGCGGGCACGACCTCGCCGTCAACCACGATGCGCCCGGGCGACGGAATCGTCACGACGTCGAGCCCGAAGTCGCGGGCACGCGCGTGCGCGTCCTCGTAGATTTCGGCGTTGGGATCATCGCTGCCGCTCGGCGCCGGCACGGCGAGCACGCCGGGCGCCACGAAGCGCGCGAGGTTGTCGACATGGCCGTCGGTATGGTCGCCCTCCAGCCCGTCACCGAGCCACAGCAGCCGGTCGATGCCGAGGTCGCGGCGCAGGTGCGAGGCGATTTCATTGGCGTCCATGCGCGGGTTGCGGTTGGGGTTGAGCAGGCATTGTTCGGTGGTCACCGCCAGCCCCGTGCCATCGACATCGATGGCGCCGCCTTCCAAAACCCATTCGTGGCGCGCCAGCGGCACGCCGGCAGTCGACGCGACGAACGCGGCGACGGCGTCATCGCCGGGCAAGTCGTACTTGCCGCCCCAGCCGTTGAAGCGGAAGGCCGCAGCGGCATGGCCGACCGGCGATGACAGGAACAGCGGGCCGGTATCGCGCAGCCAGATGTCGCCGAAACCGAACTGGTGGAAGCCGACATTGGCGCTGCCGAGCAGGTCGCGCGCCGCGAGTTCGGCGGCCAGCCCGTTGACCAGCAGCTCGACGCGTTCGCTTTCCGCAATGACGCGGACCATTGCCGCGACTTCGGCCTGCGCCGGGGCGAGATTGTCCTCCCACAGGTCGGCGGCGCTGGGGAACGCCGTCCAGCACGCAGCGTGATGCGCCCATTCGGCAGACTGGCGCGCGGTCATGCGGCACCCTGATTGCGGATGTTGCGATTGGCCTTTGGCACGCCGGCTCCCTTGCGCTTGGTGGCAGATGACATGCACGAATGAATGGCAGTCCGGCGCGTGCAGCGCAAGCCGCGCGCCACCGGCGGGTTCACCGGTGGCGCGCGGCGCTGCATCTGGTCAGGCGTGGTGGTACTGTATGTGGTGGTCGGCGTGCCCGGTCGGCACCCAGAACGCCTCATGGCCCTCGCCGCGGCCATGCGCTGCTGCCGCTTCGGGACCGGCGGGTTCGAATGCGCCCGAGTCCTCATCGATTTGCTGCGCTGCCTGTTCGTTGTCATCGGGCAGCACATCGGTCTGGTCGCCGCTGTCATCGAGCACGCTCGACAGGTCGGGCGTGTCGCTGGTGTCGAGCACCAGGTCGGTCTCGGTCCCGGTGACGGCCAGCACGCCCGACGATGCGTTGTACGTGGCGCTGCTGATGGTGGGCACCGGCACCGACATCGAGTGGCCGGCCTTCTGCAACATGCTCGACTTCTTCCAGTACTTCACTCCAGACTAGACGCGAATAGGGGTCTCTGAGCGCGACAGAGTTGGATCTGTTGCGGGCATGCTCGCGCAAGAGCGTGAACAGAGTGTCTTGTTGCCATGCGCCTAGCAAGTAGTTATCGCGCGCTTTTTGTGGATCATGCAAAGTGAGCATCATGATCAAATCCTCGATTTATCGACCAAATTTAGATCGGAAGAGCACACGTCTGAACTCCAGTCACGCCAATGTATCTCG
>CALDHQ010000678.1 GCA_937894055.1 uncultured Polymorphobacter sp. | reverse complement strand
CAACATCGGTGTGGTCACTGCGCTGGTCGGGCGCGGTGATGTGCTATTTGCCGACCGTCTGAACCACGCTTCGCTGAACGATGCGGCTCGCACGGCGGTGATGCGCGTGCTCGAGGTGAAGTGCGAGGTATCGCGTGTCGCGTTCACCCGGACTTCCCATTCACCGGGCATGTTGATCGGCAGCGTGGCCGCGTAGACCCCGGCGCCTTCGTCGGTGAGCGTCGCCGTGGTCAGATCGTTGGCGCGCGCGTTGAAGAGCACGGTGGCCTGGACCGCGGCGCCGAGCAACGGCAGCGCCTTCTCATCGCGCAGCACCACGCGCAGCCGCGTGGGCTGCCCTGCCACGATCGAGTCCGCGAACGTCTGCACCCCCCAGCCGAGATCGAGATTGCGGTGCGTCTGTGCCATCGTGGAATCGTAGAACACCGCCTTCTTGTAGTAGTCCGGCTCGACCGAGAAGGAGGGATCGTTGTTCGCAATCCGCATCATCACCAGATTCGCGGCAACCGTTACCGCGAGAATGGCCGTAACGCCGATGGGCCAGCCCATGCCCGCTTTCATCGAAATTTGCCAGTTGGAGCGTTGCCGACCGGGCCGAGCAGGATGCCGGTGATGAGCCCGGCGCGCGCGGCAAAGCCCAGCGCCCGCCAGGCCGGGAAGGCGCGCCGGGCCGCCGCGACGGCTGCATCAAGCTCAAGCAGGTGCTCTCGCCGCAGGTGCTGGCCTACTACGGCGCCGAGATCACGCGCCTGACCATCGTCGCCTGCGGCACCGCGTCGTACGTCGGCATGGTCGGCAAATACTGGATCGAAAGCCTGGCGCGGCTGCCTGTCGAAGTCGATTTCGCCTCCGAATTCCGCTACCGCGAGCCGGTGCTAGACGGCCGCATCCTCGGCGTCGTCATCTCGCAGTCGGGCGAAACCGCCGACACGCTGGCCGCACTGCGCCACATGAAGGCGAACGGCGTCACGACCGCCGGCATCATCAACGTGCCGACCAGCTCGATGGCACGCGAAGTCGATCTGCTGATGCCCACCCACGCCGGCCCCGAAATCGGCGTCGCCTCGACCAAGGCATTCACCTGCCAGCTCGCGGTCATGGCGGCGCTCGCTGCGAACCTGGCGCGCGCCCGCGGCAAGCTGACGCCCGAAGCCGAACGCGACATCGTCCACCAACTGACCGAAGCGCCTGCCGCGATGAACGCCGCACTGGCCTGCGACGAGGCGATTGCCGCCGTCGCCAAGACCATCTCGACAGCGCGCGACGTGCTCTATCTCGGCCGTGGCCCCGAATATCCGATGGCGCTCGAAGGCGCACTGAAACTCAAGGAAATCAGCTACATCCACGCCGAAGGTTATGCGTCAGGCGAGATGAAGCACGGCCCGATCGCGCTGATCGACGAAAACGTCCCGCTGATCGTGCTCGCACCCGCCGGCCCGCTGTTCGACAAGACCGTGTCGAACATGCAGGAAGCCCAGGCGCGCGGCGCACAGGTCGTGCTGATCTCCGACGCTGCCGGCATCGCGCAGGCCGGCGACAATTGCATCGCCACCATCGAAATGCCCAAGGTCGCGCCGCTGATCGCGCCGCTGGTCTATGCCGTGCCGATCCAGCTGCTCGCCTACCACGTCGCCGTCGCCAAGGGCACCGATGTCGACCAGCCCCGCAACCTGGCGAAAAGCGTTACAGTCGAATGATGTAGGCAAGCGCGCGCCCTAATTTGTGGGCTGAAAATGAAGTCGTTCCGTTTTGAATAAACCCGTTCGAAATTGAAACCCTTTCCAAATTCGATGAAAATAAACCTTTTCCAATCGTCGGATAGGTTTTGGCGGACACAGATGAGCTAAACGGTGGTGGGCACGACTTCGATGCGCGCCTTCTTGACGTGCTCCCCTGAAATCAGGCCGGTGGTAAATTGGGCTCATCGAGAGGAGATGAGCGATGCGGCGGAGCCGTTTTACAGAAG
>CALDHQ010000677.1 GCA_937894055.1 uncultured Polymorphobacter sp. | reverse complement strand
GAGCCGTCATGACCCGTCTCGATAACAGTCGCCACATCAAGGCCGCGCACGGCACGACGCTCACCGCCAAAAGCTGGCTGACCGAAGCGCCGCTGCGCATGCTGATGAACAACCTCGACGCGGCGGTCGCCGAACGCCCCGAGGAGCTGGTGGTCTACGGCGGCATCGGCCGCGCCGCGCGCGACTGGGAAAGCTATGACCGCATCGTCGCGACGCTGCGCCGGCTCGAGGACGACCAGACGCTGCTGGTGCAATCGGGCAAGCCCGTCGGCGTTTTCCAGACGCACAAGGACGCGCCGCGCGTGCTGATCGCCAACTCGAACCTCGTGCCGCACTGGGCGACCTGGGACCATTTCCACGAGCTCGATAAGGCCGGGTTGATGATGTACGGCCAGATGACCGCGGGCAGCTGGATCTACATCGGCTCGCAGGGCATCGTGCAGGGCACCTACGAAACCTTCGTCGAAATGGGCCGCCAGCATTACGCTGGCAACCTCAAAGGCCGCTGGATTCTGACCGCCGGTCTCGGCGGCATGGGCGGCGCGCAGCCGCTCGCGGCGACGATGGCGGGCGCGTCGTGCCTCGCCGTCGAATGCCAGCCGAGCCGCATCGAAATGCGGCTGGCGACGGGCTATCTCGATGTCCGCGCCGACAGCCTCGATGACGCGCTCGACATCATCGCCAAAGCGCATGCGGAGGGCCGCGCGGTGTCGGTCGGGCTGCTCGGCAACGCTGCCGACGTGTTCCCCGAAATGGTCGAACGCGGCATCCGCCCCGACGCCGTCACCGACCAGACTTCGGCGCATGATCCCCTGAACGGCTATCTGCCGCGCGGCTGGACGCTCGACCAATGGGCTGCCGCGCGTGAAGCCGATCCGGCCGCCGTCATTGCTGCCGCGAGCGCCTCGATGGCGGTGCATGTGCAGGCGATGCTCGACTTCGCCAAAATGGGCATCCCGACGTTCGACTATGGCAACAACATCCGCCAGGTGGCGTTCGATCACGGCGTCAAGAACGCCTTCGATTTCCCCGGTTTCGTGCCGGCGTACATCCGCCCGCTGTTCTGCCGCGGTGTCGGGCCGTTCCGCTGGGTGGCGCTGTCGGGCGACCCCGAGGACATTTACAAGACCGACGCCAAGGTCAAGGAACTGATGCCCGACGCGCCCGACTTGCACCGCTGGCTCGACATGGCGCGCGAACGCATCCAGTTCCAGGGGCTGCCGGCGCGCATCTGCTGGGTCGGGCTGGGCGACCGCCACCGGCTGGGGCTGGCGTTCAATGAAATGGTGCGGTCGGGCGAACTCAAGGCGCCGATCGTCATCGGCCGCGACCATCTCGATTCCGGCTCGGTCGCCTCGCCCAACCGCGAAACCGAAGCCATGAAGGACGGCTCCGACGCGGTCAGTGACTGGCCGCTGCTCAATGCGCTACTCAACACCGCATCGGGCGCGACCTGGGTGTCGCTGCACCACGGCGGCGGCGTCGGCATGGGATTTTCGCAGCATTCAGGCATGGTCATCGTCGCGGACGGCAGCGACGACGCAGCGCGGCGGCTCGGCCGGGTGCTGTGGAACGACCCGGCGACGGGCGTCATGCGGCATGCCGACGCGGGTTATGCACAGGCGGTCGATTGCGCACGGGCGCAGGGGCTTGACCTTCCATCCATTATGGATTGAATAACGTGGTGCAATTGTTACACCCCCATGAATATCGCCCCATGCCCTGGCGCAATGGCGGCGGCGTGACGCACGAAATCCATGCGGCACCCAGCACGCATGACGAGCATGATTTCGACTGGCGCGCCAGCATCGCCGTGGTCGATGTCGACATGCCGTTTTCCGAATATCCGGGCATCGACCGCAGCCTCGCGCTGCTCGGCGATGGCGGCGTGGCGATGGTCCACAACCGCGTCGGCGTCGCGATGACGCCGCATTCGCCGCCGTTCACCTTCGCGGGCGAAGATGAAGTCGAAATGGTGGTCGCCGAAAAGCCGGTGCTGGTGTTCAATCTGATGAGCCGCCGCGGCGTCAAGCATTCGCTGAGCCGCAAGACCTGCTCGCCCGAAACGCGCTTCGGCCGCACCGACAAGACGCAGCTGCTGTTCGCGCTCGAAGACGATCACCTGATCGTCGACGGCGTGCCGCGCCCGCGCCACAGCAGCGTTGTCATCAAACCGCACGGCCATGGCGGCCCCGAACTCGATATCGCGTTCGCCGGCCACGGGCCGGTGCTGCACGCCGAGATTCACTAGATTTTTCAGGGCCTCCGGCGGGCAGGGCCTTGGCCCTGCACCCGGTTGTTGGGCTGCGTGCGCGGTCTACGGGGCAGCGACTCCGCTACTGGTTGATGGCTACGGCACCGGCATCGAGGAATATTTGGTGCAGCCGTAAATGTTCGGCAAACAGCTGCTTCAGCGCCGCAAGCACGCGCGCGTTCTGCAGATTGCCGCCGGTGTTGCGCACACCGCCCGACGCGCCAACGCTGACCAGCCCGTCGGCGATCAGTTCGTTGACGAGCCGCCGGACATTTTCGTTGGGCAGGCCGGTTGCGGCGGCAATGGCACGCCGCGAGATGTACCCGAAATTGTCGGGCGCAATCTTGGCACCGGCGCGAAACGCCTCCGACGGCGTCGGTGCGCGCATGACCTTCTGCACCGTCGCCGCAATGATCGACAGATAGACGATCAGCTTGGCAGGGCGCATCTCCACGGCTTCGGTGATGATCGCATGCTGCGCGACGAATGAATTGACCATCGCGTACGACAGCGTCCGCAGTTCGGCATCGAAATTGCCGGCGTCGCTGATCACTGGTCGTTGCCGTAGTTCGCCCATCGTTGCCGAACCCCTCTTGCCCGATCTGGCTGACGGTGCCCCGATCCGGGGCGCGTGGCAAGCGGGTGCGCACACGCAAGCGCTATGCGGAAACAGCCGCACCAGCGCCGGCAAGTGCGCCGCGTCACCCGCGTTGCCGGCGACGACACACGCATTGCGCAACAGCCCCGCGAGCTTCACGCGCTTGATCGGCGTCCGCCGAAACACCTCCGCAAATCGCACCGGCGTCAGCTCCAATATTTGCCGCAACTCCAGCTCCGCAATCTCGCCGCGCACCGTCAGCAACATCCGCCGCCCCTCCTGCGCGAACCGATTCCACGGACACACCTCGAGGCACGTGTCGCACCCGTAAATCCGTGCCCCGATTCCCGCCCGCAGCTCCCGCGGAATCACTCCCTTGTTCTCGATCGTCTGATACGAGACGCAGCGCCGCGCATCGACCACGCCCGGCGCGGTGCGGACGGCGGTCAGGTCCAGCGAGACGATGCGGGCGTGGGCGCGCTGGCTCATGCCCAGCACCACATGCAGCAGCTCGCGCGGCTCGGGGATGTCGTCGATGTACAGCGACAGCACCTCGAACGCGAGCTCCGCATACGACAGGCCGCGCCAGCGGGTGAGCGTGGCAGCGTCGATCTTCGGGTAATGCGTGGGCAGATACAGGCCGCCATCGGGCGCCAGGCCTTCGAGCAGGATCTCGCAGAAGCCGCGCTCGGACTTGTCGCCGCGGGTGCTGATGTACTTCACGACAACTCTTCCTTGC
>CALDHQ010000676.1 GCA_937894055.1 uncultured Polymorphobacter sp. | reverse complement strand
CGCCTTGACGCCCGACCGCACCGCCTTCGATTCGAGCCGCCGCGTCTTCGACCCCAACGTCGGCTTGGTCGCGCGTCGCCGCACCGGGCGCACCGCCGCCTTGGCGATCAACTCGACCAGCCGTTCACGCGCATCGGCACGGTTGCGTTCCTGCGTGCGGTGGCTTTGCGCGGTCAGCACCAGCACGCCGTCGCTGGTCAGCCGGCTGCCCGCCAGCCGCATCAGCCGCACCGCGACGTCATTGGGCAGGTTCGGCGACCGCCGCACATCGAAGCGCAACTGCACCGCGGTCGAGACCTTGTTGACGTTCTGCCCGCCCGGCCCGCTGGCACGGATGAAGCTTTCGTCGAGCTCGGCCTCGTCGATGCTGATTTCGGGCGTGACGAATATCATGATTCAGGCATACTCTGCCGCAACCGCGAAATAAACCGCACAGGGGATACGCCGATGCTGACCGTCCACCACCTCAACGATTCGCGCTCGCAGCGCATCCTCTGGCTGTGCGAGGAACTCGGCATCCCCTATCGCACCATCGACTACACGCGCGACGCGGTGACGCGACTCGCCCCCCCGGGGCTCAAGGACGTCCACCCGCTCGGCAAGTCGCCGGTCATCGAGGACGGCAGCCTGCGCGTCACCGAATCGGGCGCCATCACCGACTATATCATCCGCACCTATGGCAAGGGCCGGATGATGCCCAAGCCGGGCACCGCCGACCATGAGAAGTATCTCGAATGGCTGCACTTTGCCGAAGGCTCGGCGATGCTGCCGTTCATGCTGGCGCTCTATACCGGGCGCCTTGGCGAAGCCGCCGCGCCGTTGCTGCCGCGCATCGAAGAGCAGGTGATGAGCCACCTCGCCTTCATCGACAGCGAACTCGGCGACAAGCCGTTTCTGTTGGGCGACGAAATCACCGGCGCCGACATCATGATGTCATTCGTCGCCGAAATCGCCGCGGTCCAGGGCAAGCTGTCGGAGCTGCCGCGACTGCTCGCCTATGCCCGGCGGCTGCAGGCGCGGCCGGCATGGATTGCGGTGGCCGACCGGACGGCGCCGTATAGCTTCCGGTTGCCGAAGTAGGGGCTTTCAAGGGCCTCCGGCGGGCAGGCCTGAGGCCTGCACCCGACCTTTTGGGGTGCGCCATCTCGACCCGCTAATCCTTGAACTAAACCCCACTTCGCTCATCCCGAGCGAAGTCGAGGGACAAGCCCACCTGTCAGCGAGACTGCCGCGCCGCCAGTCGTTGGCCGAAAATGTTGATGCACAGCCCGCCGAGCACCAGCCCGGCAGCGGCGAGTTTCCACGCCGGCAGCGGTTCGTGGAGGATCCATGCCGCAAAGCCCATGCCGAACACCGGCACCAGCAGCGACAGCGGCGCCACCGTCGACGTCGGGTAGCGGCCCAGCAGCCAGCCCCAGGCGCCGTAGCCGAACATCGTGTTGCCGACCGACTGCCACAGCACCGCCGCCCACACCATCGGCGTCGCGGCGCGCAGGCCGTGGATAATGGCGGCGGGGCCTTCGACGATCAGCGACAGCGCCAGCAGCGGCGGCACCGAAAACAGGCTCGCCCAGACGACATAGGCGAGCATGTTGGTGGCACCCGAGCGGCGCTGGACGATGTTGCCGCCGGCCCAGCATGCCGCCGCCGCCAGTACCAGCGCCAGCCCGAGCGGCGTCGTGCTGGTGTCGCCGTGCAGCGCGATGATGCCGATGCCGGTGACCGCGCAGGCGAGCGCCAGCCACTGGATTTTGAGCAGGCGTTCGCCGCCGATCCACATCGACAGCGCGATGGTGAAGAACGCCTGGCACTGCACCACCAGCGACGCGAGGCCCGCCGCGATATGCCCGTTGATGGCGATGAACAGCAGCCCGAACTGGCCGAGCCCGATGAACAGGCCGTACGCCGCGAGGTTGCGCCACGGCACCTGCGGGCGCGGCAGGAAGAACACCAACGGCAGCAGCGCGAAAGTGAATCGCAGCGTCGCAAACAGCAGCGGCGGCAGCGTGCCGAGCGCCAGCTTGATGACGGTGAAGTTGCTGCCCCACACCGCCATCACCGCGAGCCCGAGCAGCAGCGGCCGCCAGCCGAATGTGCGCGTCTGCGTCATGCGCGCGCCGCCGGCCGCGCCAGCCCGAACAGCGCCAGCGCCGACAGCGTCAGTGCTGCCGCCATGATCGCCGCCATCGGCAGGCTCATCAGCAACAGCAGCACCGAGCCGGTGGCCAGCAGCGCATTGCGAGTCTGCGCGTAGCGCGATTCCAGGCCCCGCAGCCGCAAGGCGGTGCGGACGAACATCGACAGGCCGGCGGTGGCGACCACGCCGCTGGCCAGCGCCATGGTCAGCGGCAGCATCTGGCCGAGCATGGCGGCCGTCGCGACGATGCCGAAGACGATGCAGCCGCGACTCAGGCCGGCTTGTTCGCTGTAGGGGAAATCGGCCGGGCCGGCACGGAACAGCAGGATCTTCAGCGTCGCCAGATATGCCGCGCTCAGCATCGGGATGGGAATCGGTGGCTGCAGGTGGGTCGCCATTCTAAGCGGGCTGCTGGCGGCTGCTCGTCGGGGCTGCGGCGGCTTCATGCGAAACTGGCCGTCGAAATCACGAGATCCGAACTTGAACGACGCTGTAGAGCTGATCACCGGCGCCGAAGCGCTGGCTGCGCGCATCGAAAGATCGGAAGA
>CALDHQ010000675.1 GCA_937894055.1 uncultured Polymorphobacter sp. | reverse complement strand
GGCGCTTCGACAGCTTGGCGCCGTCCGACCCGTGGATCAGCGGCACATGCGCATAAACCGGTTCCTCCCAGCCCATGGCGCGGATCAGCGCAAGCTGGCGGAAGGCGTTGTTGAGGTGGTCGTCGCCGCGGATGACGTGCGTGACGCCCATGTCGTGATCGTCGACAACGACCGCCAGCATATAGGTCGGCGTACCGTCGGAGCGCAGCAGCACCATGTCATCGAGTTCGGCATTGGCGACGGTGACGGCACCCTGGACACGGTCGTTGATCGTCACGCTGCCTTCGCGTGGGGCCTTCAGCCGGATGACATAGGGCTGGTTGTCGAACTCCGGCCCGGCAACGCGGTCGCGCCAGCGTCCGTCATAGCGCAGCGGTGCCTTGGCGGCGCGCTGCGCGGCACGCATTTCCTCAAGTTCCTCGGCCGTGGCGTAGCACTTATAGGCATTACCGGCGGCGAGCAGCTCTCGCGCCACTTCGGCATGCCGCGCGGCGCGCTCGAACTGATAGACAATCTCGCCGTCGTGTTCGAAATCGAGCCAGCCCAGCCCGTCGAGGATCGCGGCAATTGCCGGCTCGGTCGAACGCGCGCGGTCGGTGTCTTCGATGCGCAGCAGGAACTTGCCGCCGTGGTGGCGGGCAAACAGATAGTTGAACAGCGCGGTGCGCGCGCCGCCGATGTGCAGAAAGCCCGTCGGGGAGGGGGCAAAGCGCGTCACCACCGGGCGGTTCTCGGTCGGGCTGGACGCTTCGCGGGTTGCACTCATCGACAAACTATCCAATGGTTGGAGCGGAGGGACGTGGAAAGGCTTCAGGGTCGGTTCGAAAGGCGCGCGTGTCTAGCACAGCGGGTTTGCCGGTTCAAACTGCCCCGAACGCGCTTTTCGCGGCGTGCAGTCGCGCCGGCGATGCCGTTGAAGACACGCTTGCGGCCGAAACCTCGCAGCTGCCGCTGTGGATACCCGTCGCCTTCGGAATCGGCATCGCCGCATATCTGGTCATTCCGTGGAACTATCAGCGTTTGGGCGCGGTAGCGGTGATGGCAATGTTTGTGGCGCTTGCGCCGGTGCTGCGTGGCGCGGCAGCACGTGTTGCGGGCTGGGCCGGGGTACTGATGCTGCTGGGCTTCGGTGTGGCGTGGGCGCGGACCACGATGGTCGCCGCGCCGCGGCTCGAACGCCCGGCAATCGTCCAGCTTGTCGGGACTGTCGCGGCGGTCGAACTGCGCACCGCCAGCGGCCAGGTCAGGTTGCGGATTGCACCGTTCGATCCGGCGCTGCCTAGCGCCGTCCGGGTGTCGGTTCCCGACAGCACCAGCGCTGCCATCGCCCAACTACGACCCGGCGCGCGCGTGTCGGTGACGGCAAGGCTGGCGCCGCCGTCAGGCCCGGTGATGCCGGGTGGCTATGACTTTGCGCGCCATGCCTGGTTCGAACAGTTGGGCGCATCGGGCAGTGCACTTGGCAACGTCAGCATCCTTGCGCCGGCACCGCCGCCGACACGTTTCGCAGCGCGGCTGGCGGCCATACGCGCGGACCTGACGGCGCACCTCAAGGCCAAGGTGCCGGGCGTACCGGGCAGCTTTGCTGCAGCGTTCGTGACCGGCGATCAGGGGGCGATCCCCAAGCCGGTGGCGCAGGCGATGCGCGATTCGGGGCTGGCGCATTTGCTGTCGATTTCGGGGCTGCACATCGCCATCGTCGCGGCCGGCACGCTGTGGACGCTGCGCAAGCTGTTGTTGCTTTGGCCATGGCTGGCGCTGCGGATTCCGGTGCGGGCAATTGCGGCAAGCTTTGCTGCAGTTGCCGCCATTGGCTACACGCTGCTCGCGGGCAGCGATATACCGACCGTGCGCGCCTGTCTGGCGACGATCATCGTGCTGCTCGGCGTCATTGTCGGGCGCGAGGCGCTGACGTTGCGGATGGTCGCGGCGGCGGCGTTCGTGATCCTGTTGTTCCGGCCCGAAGCGCTGCTGTCGCCGAGCTTCCAGCTGTCGTTCGCGGCGGTGACGGGGCTGGTGGCGCTGTACCAGTCACGCTTTGGCGCATGGCTCAACACGCGCCAGCCTTATGATGGATGGTTTGTCCGTTTGGCGCGCGCGACATTGGCGCTGGTGGTGACGGGTCTGGTCGCGGAGGCGATGTTGTCGGCGACTGCACTATACCACTTCAACCGCACCGGTATTTACGGTGTCATCGCCAACCTTGTCGCCATTCCGCTGACCAGTTTCGTCATTATGCCGCTGCAAGTGCTGGCGCTGGCGCTAGATGCGGTTGGGTTGGGCGCGCCGGCCTATTGGCTGCTCGGTCATGCCTATGGCTGGCTGATCGCCTGGGCACTGGAGGTCGCGGCGTGGCCCGGCGGGGTGCTGCGCATGCCGAGCATGTCGGTTGCCGCCTATATGCTGCTGGTCGGCGGCGGCCTGTGGCTGTGCCTATGGCAGGGCCGGATGCGATTGTGGGCCGGGGTTCCTGTGGCGCTTGGCGTGATGCTAGCCGTGACCGCGCAGCCGCCTGATCTTTTGGTCAGCGCCGATGGTCACCAGGTCGGCATCCGTATCGACGACAACGGGCTGGCGCGGCTGCGTTCGCGCCAGGCCAGCTATGCCGCGACCAACTGGCAGACAGCCAGCGCAGCAGATGCCAGCATCAAACTGTCACACTACAGCGGCGCACGTTGCAGGCGCTACAGTTGCGTGGTCCGCGTCGGCACAGGTGCCGGCGCGGCGCTGGTGCTGGTGACGACCGGCGACGAACTGCCGCCGCGCCAGGATTTCGCTAGTGCTTGCGCCGATGTCGACATTGTCGTCAGCGACCTGACCCTGCCGCCATGGTGTCAGCCGCGCCGAATGCGCATTGACCGCGCGACACTGGCGCGGACGCACGCCATGGCGATCTGGCTATCTAAAGCGCGGACGGCGACGGTCGCGGCACAGATCGGCGATCACCCGTGGTTGCCGGTCAAGCACTGAAACGCGTCCGGCAGCTACCCGCGCTCAGTGGTAACGGCGCAGCAACCCTGCGAGCTTGCCCTGCACACGCACTTGCTGCGGGCTGTAGCGCTGCGGCTGATAGGCACTGTTCGCCGGATCGAGGCGGATCATATTGCCTTCGTGGCGCAGATATTTGAGCGTGGCCTCGCTGTCGTCGATCAGCGCCACGACGATCTCGCCGTCGCGCGCGGTGTCGCAGCGCTTCACCAGCGCGTAGTCACCGTCAAAGATCCCGGCCTCGATCATCGAGTCGCCCGACACTTCAAGCGCGTAATGGTCGCCGGGCCCGAGCAAGGCTGCCGGCACCGACAACATGCGGTCGCTTTCAAGTGCCTCGACCGGCATACCAGCGGCGATTCGACCATGAAGCGGGATAGCAATGGCGTCGTTCGCGGCGACCAGTAGTGCGGCGGGCCGGACATCGCTGCGCGGCGCGGATTCGGTCTTGCGCAGCGCCGGTGTTCCCGCTTCAGGCATGCGCAGGATTTCAAGCGCCCTCGCGCGGTTCGGCAGCCGGCGGATGAAGGCGCGTTCTTCGAGCGCGTTGATCAGTCGGTGCACACCCGACTTCGACTTGAGATCGAGCGCTTCCTTCATTTCCTCGAACGACGGCGAAACACCATCGGCGGCCAGTCGCGTGTGGATGAAACGAAGAAGGTCATTCTGCTTGCGGGTCAGCATCGGTCGCGCTCCTGTTCCCAAACGACGTTCCGCGTGGAACTTATAGGGAACGTTTAGGCAACATCCTGACGGCTGTCAAGCAACAAGAACGAAACGGGACCATCATGGTCGACCGCCGGCGCTCCCACCTCGCGCACCAGCAGGGCGTTGGCGCTAGCGAGCGTACGCAGCATCGAACTGTCCTGCGTCGGCAGCGCGGTGACGCGCCAGCCCGCGCGGTCGCGTACCGCCACCGCGCGCATGTAATCCTGACGGTTGCCATTGGCGGGCAGGGTGCCATCAAGGCGCGCCGGATGCAGCATCGGCAGCGCTGCTGGGGCACCACCGAGGCGGTGCAGCAGCGGTTTGACGAACAGCAGCGCCGTGACAAACGCCGAGACCGGATTGCCCGGTAGCCCGATAACATGCTGGCCGCCGAGCCGGCCGCGCATCACCGGCTTGCCGGGCCGCATCGCGACTTTCCAGAAATCGAAGCGCGCCCCCATCGTTTCGAGCACGGGTTTGACGAGGTCGTGGTCGCCGACCGAAGCGCCGCCGATTGTCACCAGCACATCGGCATCGGCACAGGCTTCGACCGCGGCTCGCAGCGCGCCAGCATCATCGCGCGCGATGCCGGCGTCGTGCACGTCGGCGCAATCACCAAGCAGCGCTGCCAGCATCACGCCGTTCGAGCTGACAATCTGGTCCGTCCCGGTGGCCGCGCCGGGCAGCACCAGCTCGTCGCCAGTGGCGAGCAACGCGACACGCGGGCGGCGATGGACACGAACCGCAGCGTGTCCGGCCGCGGCGACCAGCCCGATCTGCGGCGCCATCAAGCGCGTGCCGGCCGCCAGCAGCGCTTCGCCTGCACCGAAATCCAGTCCAGCGCGGCGGATGTGCGCACCCTGGCGCGGCGGCCCGTCGCCGGTCAGCACCAGCGCATCACCTTCGCGCGCCACGTCCTCCTGCACGATCACCGTGTCTGCGCCGTCGGGCAGGGGGGCACCGGTCAGGATGCGCGCCGCTTCGCCCGCACCGACACTTCCGCCGAAGCGGGCGCCGGCAAACGCCGTGCCGATGATGCGCCACGGGCCGGCGCGGTCAGCCCAGCGGATGGCATAGCCGTCCATCGCCGAGGCGGCGAAGGGCGGCTGGGTCCGCAGCGCGGCGATTGGTTCGGCGAGGATGCGACCGGCGGCGGCGGCGAGCGCAACAGACTCGGCGGCCAGCGGCGCAACGCCGTCGAGCAAATTCGCCTGCGCCGCTTCGACGCTGATCATGCAGGCGTGTCAGCGCGGAAATCGCCCGAGCGGCCACCGCTTTTGGCGAGCAGCCGCACACCGCCGATCGTCATCGTCCGGTCGAGCGCCTTGGCCATGTCGTAAACCGTCAGCAGCGCCACCGAGACGGCGGTCAGCGCCTCCATCTCGACACCGGTCTGGTGCGTGGTGCGGACGCTGGCTGTGACGCGGATCTGCCCGGCCTCGAGCGCCAGGTCGAGCGTCACGCCGCTCAGCGGCAGCGGGTGGCACAGCGGGATCAGCGCCGCAGTCTGCTTCGCCGCCATGATGCCGGCAATGCGCGCCACCGCGAGCACATCGCCCTTGGCGACCGCACCATCGGCAATCGCCGTCAGCGCCTTGGCGCTCATCGTGATGACGCCCTCGGCGACCGCCTCGCGCGCCGTCGCCGCCTTGGCGCCGACATCGATGCCGCGCGTCGGTTCGTCGACGATCAGCACCTTGGGACGGAGCGCCAGCCAGCGTGCCAGCACCACCTTCTGCTGGTTGCCGCCCGAGAGATTGCCGACCAGTTGATCGCCTGACGCCATGCGGATGTTGAG
>CALDHQ010000674.1 GCA_937894055.1 uncultured Polymorphobacter sp. | reverse complement strand
AAGTCCAAGGCGTGTCAATGTGGAAGCATCCGGGCAGCAGCGGTTCGTAGGCACGGCGGAAATTGCTGTTGCCGTTCACGCTCATGCCGCCAAAGTGCACGCCGTGGTAGCCCTGGCGCATCGCAATGAACTTGGTGCGGTCGCGCTCTCCGCGCAGCTTGTGGTACTGGCGGGCGATCTTGAGTGCACCTTCCACCGCATCGCTGCCGCCCGTGGTGAACAGCAGCTTGCCGGCCTTTTCCTGCGTGCGCAGCCAAGCCATGAAGCCGGGCACGGGGGACAAGGTGACGAAGGTCTCGAGGCCCGGCAATTCGCGGCGCAATTCCTCCACCCAGGCCTCCACGATGGCCAACGCCTCCCCACCCACCGGCATGAAATAGGTGCGGAAGGTCTTGGCGAACTTGGTCTTCACGGTGCGCGCGTCTTGGTCGACGAAGCCACCCGACAAATCGACATGCCCCAGCTGGAACGAGGCGAGCGCGCCGACGCGCGCTGCGGTCAGCATGGCGAAGGCCACCAGCGCGCGATCGCGGCGTTCGACGCGGCCAGATACTCGGCACGCGACGCATCGTCATACGGCCGCGGCGGGAACAGCCGGGCGCGTTCGGCGTAATAGGCCTCGCGGTCCTTGAAACCGTCCTTGCGCGCCAGCGCATCCTGCTCGGCCTCGATCCGCGCGACTTCCTTCAGGCCGATCGCATAGATCTGGTCGGCGGTCAGGTCGGTCGTCGTGTTGAGCCGCAGTTCATTGGCGTAATAGGCCGCCCCGCCGGGCAGCGAAATCGCGCCAACGCGACCGCTCGGTGCGGTCGGCAGGTCGGCACGCGCCCAGGCGATGACGCGCTCATAGGCGGGCTTGATGCCGAGCAACGCGGCGCGCGCTTCGCCGAGCAACGCGTCGGCTTCGGCGCGCGGCAGCTTGCCGGCTTTGACCAGCGCCTCGGTCTTGGCGTTGACGTCGGCCCATAGCGGTGAGGCCGGCCCCGGCCCGAACGGCGCGCCGGTGATCAGCGTCTCGCTGCCGGCGATGATGCGTTCGATCTGGAATTTCGGCGCGCGCACGCCTGCCGCGTCGCTGACCTTGCTGCGGTCGATGGCGGTGTCGAGCACCGCCGGCAGTGCGCGCAGGCGGGCGATGTAGTTCTTCAGATCGACGGTGTCGGCGACGGCGTGGGTGTTGACCAGAAAGTCGGGCAACTGGCTGTGCGCCGAATACAGGAACGAATAGAAGGGCGGGCGGTACAGCCGGTTGGCCTGCGCCAGCGCCGCGCGGTCAGCCTCGAGCGCCCAGATGTCGTAGTTGACTCGCGCTTCGGGCGACAGTTTCTCACGGTCGAACTGCGCCTTCATCCGCGCCACGCTGGCGTTGCGCCAGGCCAGCTGCTGCGCCGCGGCGGCTTCGCTGATGTCGTTCCAGCGGTCACCGCCGGCCTTGATGCCGAGCCGCGTCGCCAGCTGCGGCTGTTGCTTGACCCATTCGGCGAATTCGGCGTCGAGGAACGCCGTCAGCCGCGCGTCCTCGCTGGCGGTGGCTGCCGAAACGGGTGCTGCGGCGCCGGCGCTCGTGGCAGGCAGCATCAGCCCCGCCATCACTGCTGCCACGCCGATTTTGAAGCTGATTTTCATGCTGATCCCCTGTTGGATGGGGCGACCATAGGCGTTGGCCAAATCGCGGTGAAGCCCTTCTTCGCGGCTGGTCGAATTCGCCGGTGCTGCTAAACCGGGGGCATGGAAACCCGCGTCACCGTCATCAGCGACACGCACTGCCGGCACGGCGAAATCGACCTGCCGGCGGGCGATTTGCTGATCCATTGCGGCGACATGTTCGACCTGTTCAGTAAGGCGCCGCAGCGCTTGTTCAGCCGGACGCCGGACCGTATCGCGGAAATGGATGCGTGGTTCGGGCGGCAGCGTTTCGAACGGATTTTGTGCATCGGCGGCAACCATGACCGCGAGCTTGAAACGGCACTTGGGCGAGGACCCCAGCCATTCCGCAACGCGCATTTCCTGCATGACGAAACGGTCGAGTTTCGCGGGCTGAAAATCCACGGCGCATCATGGGTGCCGTTCCTGCCGCGCCATGCCTTCTTCAAGGGGCCGGCGGCGCTCGCCGACGCCTGGGCGAGGGTCCCGCCGGGCATCGACATTCTGGTCACGCACACGCCGCCGCAAGGCATCCTCGACGCCTCGCGCGGCGGCCAGTCACTGGGCTGCCCGGCGCTCGCCGACGAACTGTTGCGTATCGCCCCGCGCGTGCACTGCTTCGGCCATGTCCACGCCAGCGCCGGTCAGCGGAAGCTCGGCGCAACGCTGTTCATCAACGCCGCGTCGATTGAAAGCGGCACCAACAACATGCTGCCACCCGTCAGCTTCACACTGACCTCACGCCTCAACTGAGCCCTCCAAAACCGGGTGCAGGGCCTAGGCCCTGCCCGCCGGAGGCTCTACCTCCTCAATGCCGCGGTACGCGATCGCGGATGCGGTCGAACCCCGCTTTGATGTTGGCGAAGCGCGCCTCGACCGCCGGTTCGAACTGCGTGTCGGTGAAGATGTAGGGCCAGTCGTTTTCGATGCCTTCGCGCACCAGCTCACCGACATAGAGCGGGTCGATGCCGGCTTCGAGCGCGCTGGAAAACGCCTTGATGAATTCGGCGATCGGGCCTTCGGTCGGCGGCGGCACAACCTTGACGTCGAAGCGCGACGGGATGTTGCGCGTCGAGTTCATGATATTGGTGCGGATGAGGCCGGGGCACAGCACCGACACGCCGATGCCGCGTTCCGCCAGCGTGATGCGCAGCCCTTCGGACAGCGCGACGACGGCGTATTTGGTCGCGTCATAGGCGGGGTTCGTGGCCGCCACCAGCCCGGCGATCGACGCGGTCGAAACGATGTGCCCGCCCGGCCCCTGGCGTTCGATCAGTGGTCCGAAAATCTCGAAACCCCAGACCACCGACAGCAGGTTGACGCCGATGACCCAGTTCCAGCCGCCGTCGCTCCATGTGCCATAGTTGCCGCCGCCACCGACGCCGGCGTTGTTGACCAGAATGTCGACGCGCCCGAAGCGCGCCATCGTCGCATCGGCGCCGGCCTGCAGCGCTTCCTTGAGCGACACGTCGGCGACGACGCCATCGACATCGGCGTTGGTGCGCTTCAATCCCGCAACCGCGGTGTCGAGCGCGTCCTTTTCAATATCGCACAGCATGACCTTGACCCCGGCCTGCGCCAGCGCGGTGGCGATCCCCAACCCGATGCCCGACGCTGCGCCGGTGACGAACGCCACCTTGCCAACCAGATCCTTCATGCCCGTATCACTCCCCAATGCTGCATTATGCTGCGCAGCATAGTCGGGGCTGCCCCGCAAAATGCCAAGCGGTTTCGCGTGTGTCTGCGCGCTGGACGCGGCAGCGAAAATGCGGAACATGGCCGCGAGCATTCTCAGCGGAGACCAACATGACCAACATCCACCCCGACCAGTTCGAAGTGACGCGCTACACCCTGGTTGACCATGTCGCGACGATCACGCTCGACCGGCCGCACCGGCGCAACGCGCTCAACCCGCGCGCCTATGCGGAACTCGAGGCGGCGTTCCTGCACGTTCAGGCCGACCCGGAAGTGCGCTGCGTCATCGTGACGGGCGCGGAGGCGAGCTTCTGTTCGGGCGAGGATGTCGTCGAGATGCTGACCGGCAAGGGCCCGACCAAGACCGCGACGCTGCCGCGCGTCCGCATGCCGGCGACCCCTGCGGCGATGGCGGCGCTCAACTGCGACCGGCCGGTGATTGCTGCGGTCAACGGCCCGGCGGTCGGCTGGGGCATGGAGCTGTCGCTGTTCGCCGATATCCGCATCGCCGCCGACACCGCCAAGTTCGCCGAGCTGTTCATCAAGCGCGGGCTGATTGCCGACATCGGCGGCATGTGGCGGCTGCCGGCGATCGTCGGCCCGTCGAAGGCCGCCGAGCTGCTGTTCACCGGCGATGTCATCGACGCCGCCGAGGCGCTGCGCATCGGGCTGGTCACCAAGGTGGTGCCGTTCGCCGACTTGATGGCCGAAGCCAACGCCATGGCCGCGCGCATCGCCGCCAACCCGCCGCTGGCGCTGCGCTACATGAAGGAAGGCCTGCGCCGCACCAGCTACGGCGACCCGCACGACATCGGCGGCTGGGCGATCGAAACCATCTTCAAGCTGATGGGCACCGCCGACCACCGCGAAGGCGTCGCCAGCTTTATCGAAAAGCGCCCGGCGGTGTTTACGGGGAACTGAGCAAGGCCTCCGGCGGGCAGGCCTGAGGCCTGCACCCGATTGCTATGCGCTCTTCAAATGGGTGCAGGGGTCACCCCTGCCCGCCGGAGGCCCTTCCCAATGTTGCAATCGCGGCCCGCGTCGCTTCGGCAATCACCGCGTCGCGGTCGGCCTGCGTCGGGGCGTTCGATTCGGTGAAATAGGCGGCGACCGCGATGACGCGACCGTCGGGCAGCCAGACCAGTCCGATATCGTTGGTCGGACCGGGGTCGGCGGTGCCGGTTTTGTGCGCGACGATGCTGCCTGCCGGGACGCCGGCCTTGATGCGGCCGGGGCCGGTGGGGGTGGCGACGGCCCAGCGTGTCAACAGCGCGCGGTGCGCCGGCGTCAGCAAGTCGCCCGCCAGCACCTTGGCGACATTGGCCGCGGCTTGCACGGGCGTGGTGGTATCGCGCGGATCGCCGGGTTTGGCGCTATTGAGCGCGGGTTCGAAGCGGTCGACGGTGGTGAGCTTGTCGCCGATGCTACGGTACCACCCACGCCATGCATCGAGCCCGCCGATCTGCCGGATCATGATGTTCGCCGCCGGGTTGTCGCTGACATCGACCATCGCCTCGCACAGCGCCTCGACCGACATGGTTTTGCCGACCATCGGCCCGGTGACAGGGGCGTGGCTGACGATATCGGCGGCGGTGACCGGCACCTGGCGGTCGAGGCGCTCCTTACCCGCCGCGACGCGCTGCAGCACCGCGGCGGCGAGGAACAGCTTGAACGTCGAGCAATAAGCGAAGCGCTCGCCCGCGCGCCAGCCGACCTTGCGCCCGCTGGTCAGGTCATGTGCGGCGATGCCGATGCGGCCGCCGTGGCGCGTTTCGAGTGCGCCTAGATCGAGCGCCGCGCCGCGCGCCGACAATGGCGCCGCAAGCGCCACCGCGACGCCCAAAAATTCGCGTCGCCGCCAGCCGGTCATACCGCCTCCACCGCATCACGCATCCGCATCGCGCGGGCAAACAGCAGCAGCGCGCCGACCGTCAGCAGCGCCGCCATCACGAACGCCGCGCCAGGCAACTGGAACGGCGCGGCGGGTGCGGTGAAGAACGCGAACGCCTGCGTCATCACCAGCGGGCCGATGATGGTCGCAAGGCTGAACAGGCTGGCGACCGCGCCCTGCAACTCGCCCTGCCCCGACTTCGCCGTCAGGTTCGACATCAGCCCCTGCAGCGACGGATAGACCACCCCCGACAGCGCCGCGA
>CALDHQ010000673.1 GCA_937894055.1 uncultured Polymorphobacter sp. | reverse complement strand
CCCGCCATCGCGCAGAAAGTCGGCAGCAGGTCGATGCCCATGGCGATCGAGTCGACGCGCTTGTTGGCCCGCACGGTGCCGGGCTGGCGCGCGATGAACGGCACGCGGTAGCCGCCGTCATAGCCGGCACCGCCCTTGCGGTCGCGCAGGTCGCCCGCCGAGCCTTCGTACCAGGGGCCATTGTCCGAGGTGAAGATCAGCAGCGTGTCATCGGCGATACCGAGCTTGTCGAGCCGGGCGAGCAGCCGCCCGACCAGCGCGTCGATTTCGGCGACGACATCGCCGTAAGCGCCGGCCTTGCTGGTGCCCCCGAACCTGGCGTCGGGATAGTTGGGCAGATGCGGGGCGCTGAGCGCCAGTTCGACGAAGAACGGCTGCGCTGCGTTGGCCGTGATGAAGCGGTCGGCGGCGTCGTAGAACTGCTGCTGCAGCCGCGTTTGTTCGACGGGAATGCCGAGCGGTTTCACGCCGCTGCCGTCGTCAGTGAACAGTTCGAGCGGCTGCATGTCATGGCTGTAGGGGATGCCGAAGAACGCATCGAAGCCGTGCTTGACCGGCGACCAGTCGGGGCCGGTGTGGCCGAGGTGCCATTTGCCGAACAGACCGCTGACATAGCCTGCGGGCTTGAGCGCGGTGGCAATCGTTACCTCGCTGGTCGGCAGCACGCGCGTGTCGCCCTTCGCCATGATGACCTGGTAGCCCAGACCGGTGCGGATCGGGTAGCGGCCGGTCAGCAGGCCGGCGCGCGACGGCGTGCAGATGTTGGCGGGGGCGTAATAGTCGGTGAGCGTCGTGCCCTCGCGCGCCAGCCGGTTGAGGTTGGGCGTGCGGATCGAGGTGCCGCCATTGGCTTCGATGTCGCCGAAGCCCAAGTCGTCGCACAGGATGACGATGAAGTTGGGCTTGCGACCCCCTCTGGCACTAGACGGTGCGGCGTAGGCAACCCCACCCATTGCGGCGAGCGCCAGTGCGGCGGTGCTGGCCCCGAGGAATTGGCGGCGGCGCAGCACGCTCATGGCTTCCAGTGCCGTGCGGACAGTGTCACTTCGACCGGCGTGCCGAGGTCGGTCGCCGAATTGCCCAGTGCGAAGCTGTAGCGGCCGGCGGCGATGTTCCAGCCGTCCTTTTCCCAGCGGGCGATGGTACGTGGGTCGAGTTTGACCTCGACCTGCTGCGACGCGCCGGGCGCCAGCGTCAGCTTGGTGAAGCCCGCCAGCCGCTGCCGCGCGCTGCCGGCGGCGTTGACGAGGTAGAGCTGCGGCGTCACTGCGCCGGCGCGGGCGCCGCTGTTGCGGACGCTGAAGCTTGCGGTCAGTGTCTTGGGGTCGATGTGCAGCGCGCGGGTTTCAAAGCTGGTGTAACTCAGGCCATAACCGAATGGAAACAGCGGCTTGCTGCCTTTCCTTGCAAACCAGCGGTAGCCGACATCGGCGCCTTCGATGTTGTAATTGGCGCTGAGCGTTTCGCCCTGCAGCGCGCGGCCGTCGAAGCGCGGTTCGAGCGTGTCGCTGCCGTCGAGCTTGGGGCGCGGCAGCTGGTCGAGGCTGGCGGGGAAGCTGACGGGCAGGCGGCCCGACGGGTTGGTGTCGCCGAACAGCACGCTGGCAATCGCTTCGCCGCCGCGCGCGCCGGGATACCAGGCCTCGATGACCGCGGCGGTCTTGTCGAGCCACGGCATCATCACCGGCCCGCCGGTTTCGAGCACGACGATGGTGTTGGGGTTGGCGGCGGTGACCGCGGCAATCAGCGCGTCCTGACCGTACGGCAAGGACAGGTCGGGCACGTCCATGCCCTCGCCAGTCCACTGCGTCGCGAAGATGATGGCAATGTCCGACTTGCGCGCAATGGTGACGGCGTCGGTGATGAAGTTGCCGTTGCGGTAGCGGATCTCTGCGTTCGGCGCGTGCGCGCGGATTGCCTTGAGCGGTACGGAGCGGTGATAGAATTGCCCCATGAACGGCGCGAACGGCCCGTCGCCGCCGATCGGCACGTTGATCGCCGGACCGCCCATGCCCTGCACCTGCGACGAGCCGCCGCCCGACAGCACGCCGCTGTCGGCATAGCCGCCGATGACGGCAATCGATTTGGCGCTGGCGGCGAGCGGTAGCGCGTTGTTGTTGTTGCGCAGCAGGACAATGGCTTCCTTGGCGACGTCCTCGGCGAGGACCGCGTTGGCGGCGAGGTCGATGGGCTTGATGACCGGCGGGTTGGTATCGACGCCGACCGCGTACATCGAGCGCAGGATGCGGCGGTTCATGTCGGCGACGCGCGTCGCATAGGCCGGGTCGCTGGCGGCTTTGGCGGCAAGTGGCGCGCCAAAGAACGGCGCCTTGTCGAGCTGCGCGCCCATCTGCTGGTCGAGCCCGGCGAGCGCGCTTTCGACGCCGTCGACCGAGCCCCAGTCGGACATCACCCAGCCCTTGTAGTGCCAGTCGCGCTTGAGCACGCCGTTGAGCAGCCAGTCGTTGGCGCTGGCCTGTGCGCCGTTGACCTTGTTGTACGAGCTCATCACCGCACCGGGCTGGCCGCGTTCGATGGCGATTTCGAAGGCCAGCAGGTCGCTTTCGCGCGCGGCGGCCTCGTCGATAATGACGTCGACGAAATGCCGCCCGGTTTCCTGGCCGTTGAGCGCGAAATGCTTGACCGTCGAAATGACGTGCTGCGACTGGATGCCCGCCACCGCAGCGCCGCCGAGCAGGCCCGAATGCAGCGGGTCTTCACCGAGATATTCGAAGTTGCGGCCGTTGCGCGGGTCGCGCACCAGATTGATGCCGCCCGCGAGCAGCACGTTGAAGCCCTTGGCGTGCGCCTCACCGGCGATCATCGCGCCGGCGGCTTCGAGCAGCGGCGGGTTCCACGTCGCACCCATCGCCATGCCCGACGGCAGCGCTGTAGCGCCGTCCTTGCGCGCCCCGCCGACATAGGCGACGCCGAGGCTGGCATCGGTCTGCGTCAACGCCGGCACGCCGAGCCGGGGGATGCCCGCCACATAGCCCGCGCCGAGGATGGCTTCCTTGGGCAACGGGTCGCCGAACATCGGCAGCGCCATGATGCCGATGGTCAGCGTCGTGCGCTCGTCGGCATGCATGGCTTTTTCAGTGGTCGCGGCGCGGTCGTCGGGGGACGGTGCGGCCTGCGCTGATGCCGCAGCAAGCGCGGTGCCGGCGAGCGCGATCAGATGGCGCCCGATCTTGGGCGGGTTTGCGTCCGGCATGACAGTCTCCCCTTGAACGATCTGCGATCTTTGTCGCGACTTCGGTCAGCGGTTTAGCGGCAGCGCATCGGCCTGTCCGCCCGGCCACTGCCAAGCTTGGCACCACGACTACTCCATCACCTGCGCGCCGCCAAGCCGGTGCAAGGTCGGCCGGCGCTGCGGTAAATCCACGTGGAGATTTGCCGCGAATAATGGTCTGCGGCAAAATCAGCGATTGTGACGTGGCGCCCGACAGTGCAGCATGGCCGCTCAAAAGAGCAAAAACGAGGAACTTGGGGTGATGTACGATCTGGTGCTGCGTGGCGGCTTGATTGTCGATGGTTCGGGCGATGTGCCCTATGTCGGCGATGTGGCAATTTCGGGCGAGCGCATCGCCGCGGTTGGCGAAGTCGTCGGCACCGGCCAGCGCGAAATCGATGCGCGCGGGCTGATGGTCACGCCCGGCTGGGTCGATATCCACACGCATTATGACGGCCAGATCACCTGGGACTCGCGCGTCACGCCGTCTTCGACGCTGGGCGCGACCACGGTGGTGGTCGGCAATTGCGGCGTCGGCTTCGCGCCGGTGCGGCCGCAGGACCATGACACGCTGATCCGGCTGATGGAGGGTGTCGAGGACATTCCCGGCGCCGCGCTCCACGAGGGCCTGTCGTGGAAATGGGAAAGCTTCGGCGATTACATGGACGCTGTCGAGCGGCTGCCGCACGATATCGACGTCGCGGTGCAAGTGCCGCACGGCGCGCTGCGCGTCTATGTGATGGGCGCGCGCGGGGCCAACCGTGATCCGGCGACGCCGCAGGAAAATGCCGCGATGCGGTCGCTGACTGCCGAGGCCATCCGCGCCGGTGCCATCGGCTTTTCCACGACCCGCACGATGGTCCACCGCACCGCTGACGGCGATCTGACGCCGACCGTCGGTGCAGCGCGTGCCGAGATGGAGGCGATCGCCCACGGCCTTGCCGACGCCGGCGCCGGGGTCTTCCAATGGGTGTCCGACTTTCGCGACATGGATGAGGAATTCACGCTCGTCCGCGATCTCACGACGATTTCGGGCCGGCCGCTCAGCTTCACGATGGTGCAGGCCGATGTCATCCCCAACCAGTGGCGCGAACTGTCGCGACGCCTCGACCAGGCGGTTGCCGACGGCCTGCCGCTCAAGGCGCAGGTGGCCGGGCGTCCGGTCGGGCTGATGCTCGGGCTGCAGGGTTCGGTGCATCCGTTCGTCAGCCGCCCGAGCTATCAGGCGATTGCCGCGCTGCCGCTCGCCGAAAAGGTCGCGGCGCTGCGCGATCCCGGGTTGCGCCGCGCACTGATTGCCGAAGAGCCGGCGCCCGACCATCCGTTCGTCAATTCGCTGGCGGGCGCCTATCACAAGATGTTCCTGATCGGCGACCGCGTCGATTACGAACCGGCACCGGAAGACAGCATCGCCGCCATCGCCGAACGCCAAGGCGTCAACCCCGACGAGCTGGTCTATGACGCGCTGCTCGCCGACGAGGGGCACGCCTTCCTGTTCTTCCCGATGCACAATTACACCGAGGGTGACCTCGAAAACGTCCGCCAGATGATCACCAATCCCAACACGCTGGCCGGGCTGTCCGATGGCGGCGCACATGTCGGCGCGATTTGCGACGTCAGCTTGCCGACCTTCATGCTGACGCATTGGTGCCGCGACCGCAGCCGCGGGCCGTTGCTCGACCTTGCGGAGACGGTGCGGCAGCAGACGCTCGATACCGCACGCGCCGTCGGTCTCGACGATCGCGGGCTACTGGCGTCGGGCTATCTGGCTGACGTCAATCTGATCGATTTCGACCGGCTCGAACTCGGCAAGCCGTACATGGCGTATGACCTGCCGACCGGCGCGCGCCGGCTGATGCAGAACGCCGAAGGCTATGTCGCGACGATCAAGTCGGGGCAGGTCATCTACGCCGACGGCAAGCCGACCGAAGCGCTGCCGGGCAAGCTGGTGCGCGGCCACCAGCGCCAGCCGGTCGCGGCCTGAGGCCGGCACATGGACCCGCTGATCATCGAAGTCGCGCTCAACGGCGGCACCCCCAAGAAGCGCAACCCGCATGTGCCGGTGACGCCCGCCGAAATCACTGCGGACGCGCTCGCGACGATGGAGGCGGGTGCCGCGATCGTCCATTCGCACATCGAACGCTTCGAACTGACCGGCGATGCGGCGGTCGAACGCTATCTCGAAGGCTATGCGCCGGTGCTCGCGGCACGTCCGGATGCGATCATTTGGGGCACCGTTGCCGCCGCGAAGGGGGTCGAGGCGCGCTTCGGCCATTACCGCGGGTTGGCTGCGGCCGGCATGCGCATGGGGGCGTTCGATCCCGGATCGGTCAACCTCGGCAGCGAAGGCCCCGATGGCCTGCCTGGCATGTCGATCGTCTATTCGACGTCGTTCGACGAGATTGCCGGACTGGTGGCGCTGGTCGACGAAGCGCGGCTCGGGCCGGCGATTGCGATTTATGAGCCCGGCTGGCTGCGGACGACGCTGGCGTATGAAAAGGCCGGACGGTTGCCGGCGGGTGCCTTCGTCAAACTCTACTTCAACGGCCGCTACAATTTCATCGATGGCAAGCGCAGCAATATCGCCTTCGGCCTGCCGCCGACGCAGACCGCGCTCGATGCCTATCTCGAGCTGCTCGCCGGTTCGAAACTGCCCTGGGCGGTCGCTGCCATCGGCGACTGTGTGATAGATACCGGCCTCGCGCGCCTCGCCATCGAACGCGGCGGCCATGTCCGTGTCGGGCTCGAGGATTTCGGCGGCGAGCGCCAGCCGACCAATGTCGCGCTGGTCGAGGAAGTGGTGGCGCTGGCCAAGGCTGCGGGCCGCAAGATCGCGACGCCGGCGGAAGCTGCGCGCATCCTCGGCCTGCCCAAGTGACCGCGAAATAGGGGAAGCACCATGTACGATATTCTGGTCAAGAACGGCACCATCGTCGACGGCACCGGCGCACCGCGCTTCCGCGGCAATGTCGCGATTTCCGGCGGACAGATCGTCGAGGTCGGCAATGTTTCCGGTGCCGCCAAGCGCACGATCGATGCCGACGGCTGCGTCGTCACCCCCGGCTTCGTCGATATCCACACGCATTATGACGGCCAGGTGTGCTGGGACAATGTGCTGGCGCCGTCGTCGATCAACGGCGTCACCTCGGCGGCGATGGGCAATTGCGGCGTCGGCTTCGCGCCGGCGCGGGTCGACAAGCATGACTGGCTGATCCAGCTGCTCGAAGGCGTCGAGGACATTCCCGGCACGGCACTCGCCGCAGGGCTGACGTGGAACTGGGAGAGCTTCCCCGAATATCTCGATGCGCTGGCGGCGCGGTCGTACACGATGGATATCGGCACGCATGTCCCGCATGCCGCACTGCGCGCCTTCGTCATGGGCGACCGTGGCGGCGATCATCTGGCGGTGCCGAGCGCCGACGAAATCGCCAAGATGGCGCGGCTGACGGTCGAGGGGATGGACGCCGGCGCACTGGGTTTCTCGACGTCGCGCACCCATGCGCACCGCAGCCGCGACGGCGTCAATATCGGCACGCTGACCGCGGGCGACCCCGAACTGCTCGGCATCGCGGCGGCCATGCGCCAGCGCGGCAAGGGTGTCATCCAGCTGATTTCGGACGCCTATCTGACCGCCGATGACGATTTTGCTGCGGCCGAACTGGCGCTGATCCGCCGGCTCGCCGAAACCAGCGGTCGCCGGCTGTCGTTCACCGTCCAGCAAACCGACGATTCGCCCGAACGCTGGCGCAGCATCTACAACGAGATCGACGCGATGGTCGCCGATGGCCTGCCGGTCAGCGCGCAAGTCGCGCCGCGGCCGATCGGCGCAATCCTGTCGTTCGCATCGACAACCAATCCGTTCATCGCGACACCGACCTATCGCCGCATTGCCGGCACCAGCGCGAATGTCGCCGAGCGGCTGGCAGCACTCGCCGACCCGGCGGTGCGGGCGGCGATCCTTGCCGAACATGCCGACTTCCGGCCGACCGAAGGCTTCATCGCCATCCTGACCTGGGGCTTCAAGCGCATGTTCCGGATGAGCGATCCGGTCGATTACGAACCGCAGGAAAGCCAGTCGCTGGCCGCCGAAGCCGCGCGTGCCGGCGCCGACCCGGCAGCGTACGTCTATGACACGCTGATGGAGGAGGGCGGCCAGCGGCTGCTCTACATGCCGCTGATCAACTACGCGCACGGCAATCTGGACGATGTCCACAGCATGATGACCGGCAAGCACGTGCTGTACGGCCTGTCGGATGGCGGCGCGCACTGCGGCACGATCTGCGACGGCAGCTTCCCGACGACGACGGTGGCGCTATGGTCGAAGGGCAACAAGTCGGGCCGCTCGGCGTCGCTCGAAAGCCTCGTGCATGGCTATACGCAGCGCAATGCCGCGCATGTCGGCTGGCACGACCGCGGTGTGCTCAAGCTCGGCTATCTTGCCGATCTCAATATCATCGCGCTCGACGAGCTGTCGCTCAGCCCGCCCGAAATCGTCCAGGATCTGCCCGCCGGTGGCACGCGGCTGCTGCAAAAGCCGCATGGCTATCGCTGGACGCTCAAGTCGGGCGTGCCGACGTTCGAGAACGGCGTCTGGACGGGGCAGACCCCCGGCGGCCTGTTGCGGGGCGAACAGCAACGCGGCTGACGCCCAAGGCGCGGCGGTCCGCGCGGAGCGCTGCAAATTGGCCGTCAACGCTGTCGCAGCGGTAGGTTTCCGTTTGCGTTAACCTGCGAACTGTGCATCAATCTCCGCGACCGATGCCGTGCGGCCAAAGCGCGTCAGCGCCCGCCTGCGGAGCTCGGTAAGCTATCTGGGGAGAGAGCATGAACGTCATGGCCAAAGAACTGTCTGCCGTGCGCAAATCGGTGCTGCCGCAGGGCGGCGACACCTGGGCGACGATCGCCAATCGTGAACTGCCGGGCACCGCCGAAAGTGACGCGGTGTCGATGCTGCAGAGCTGGAACCTGCATGTCTTCATGCGCGCGGCAGGTGGCGTCGGGCGGATGCGCGGCGACAATCCGATCCTGCCGAGCGATGTCATCTTCATCGAGCCGCCGAAGGCCTGAACATGGCCGGCGCCACGATCAGCGAAGTCCACGTCGTTGCCGCGCATGACGGCGAGGCCGAGCTGCGCATTACGCTGGACTTCGGCAACGGCGGTCAGTCGGTGGTGACGCTCGACGAATTCGCGACGCGGGCGCTGATGACATCATGCGCGGCCACCAGCGCCGAGCAATTGATCGGGGTCGACTGGGCGCACGTCCGTGATGCGCTGATTGCCGCGTCGGGCCGCTTTGCCGAAGCTGCGGCCTGAACAAGAAACGCACGCATTGAATGCAAGGGGAGAGTTGAAAATGTACGATCTGGTCATCCGCAACGGGCGCATCGTCGATGGTTCGGGGCTGCCCGCCTATAGTGCCGATATCGCCGTCAACGGCGACCGCATCGCGCGCATCGGCCACATTGCTGCTGCCGGTCGCCGCGAGATCGACGCCGCCGGCAAGATCGTCGCCCCCGGGTTCATCGATCCGCACACGCACTTCGACGCCCAGCTGCTGTGGGACGGCTATGCCAAGCCGGCGCTGTCGCACGGCATCACCACGGTGGTGGCGGGCAATTGCTCGCTGTCGCTGGCGCCGCTCAAGGCCGAGCACCGGATGAAGCTGGTCGGCATGTTCAACCAGATCGAGGAAATGCCGCTCAAGGCCTTCCGCGAAGGCGTGGTCTGGGATTGGGAGAGCTTCGGCGACTATCTGGCGCGCATCCGCAAGGGGCTGGCGATCAATGTCGGCCAGCTTGTCGGGCACAGCGTCATCCGGTTGTGGGTGATGGGCGACGCGGCGATGGAACGCACTGCCAACCCACAGGAAATTGCCGCGATGCAGGCGCTGCTGCGCGAATGCCTCGACGCCGGCGCCATCGGGCTGTCGACGAGCTATGTCGATATGGACGAGACGCTGAAGCCGGTGCCGAGCCGCTATGCCGACGCCGATGAAGTCGATGCGCTCGCCAGCGTGCTCAGCGAATATGGCCGCGTGCTGCAGATCGTGCCCGAGTTTTACGATCCTGACCTCACCATCGCGCGGCTCGACCAGCTTGCCGAACTGTCGTTGAAGCACAGCATCCCCACCACCTTCTCGCCGCTGTTCGTCAGCGCCGACAATGCCAAGGCCGTGGCGCGGGTGATGGCGCGCGTCGATGAGCAGTTCGCACGCGGTGCGCGGGTGTGGCCGCAGGTGCAGACGCGGCC
>CALDHQ010000672.1 GCA_937894055.1 uncultured Polymorphobacter sp. | reverse complement strand
CTGCTCCGATGAGTTCATGCCGAAGTGCCACATCAGTAGTTTGGAAATTATTACATTCGGAAGGCTGCGGGCAACGCATTGTCCTCATCTCCCATCGTCGCCCCGGCAACATCGCCCACCACGGTACTACAACCATTCGCCAACACCCCGGCCTTCCCCCAGAATCTCCCGTTCCAATAACCCTCGTGGAATCGTCCCCGAAAATCGGCAGTTTCCCGCCGTTCCTGATTCCGCAATTTCGCGTTCGAGAAACCGATGGTTGGGGAATGGGGTCACGGCTTCGGTGGTGATGTCGGGGACCGTGGCTGCTGGGATTTGAGCTTTTTGCTGACTTCCTTCTGCCACCGCCGACCTTTGATCAGGTTTTGCCGTTTGACCCAGACGCTCGCCCCGACGGTGGACTTGGCGTAGCCCTCGACCTGCGAGACATCGATCTTGTAATCCTTGGTGCCGCAGCGCGAGACACGAGCCCGTGTGATGGTGCCGGTCAGCACCCGCTCGCCCGCCAAATACCTTTTACCGTTGAGTTCCTTCATGACGCCCTCGCGCCACGTGATGAGAGTTCCGACTTCCATTTGCATCCCTGAGTTGGTGTGAGAACGCAGTTTATCAGGTCGGGTTCGGCAAAGTCATTATTCACGTGCATCCCGCGACCGCCATCGTCGCCAGAGATTTTTGTGGACAGATTCCCGATCTGTGAGATCGTCTGTCATGACAAAACGGGTAGCACTTTATCTTCGCGTCTCGACCGATTCCCAGACCGTGGAAAACCAGCGTCGCGAGCTCGTGGCCATCGGGGAACGACTGGGTTGGGTGATCGTCGAGACATTGGTCGACGAGGGGATCAGCGGCGCCAAGGGTCGGGATCAGCGGCCCGGATATGATCGCTTGATGAAGATGGTCGCTCGGAAGGAAATCGATCTGATCGCCAGCTGGTCGGTCGACCGTTTGGGACGTTCCTTGCAGCATCTGATTGCGTTCCTCGGCGAAATCAACAGCCGGGGTGTCGACCTGTACCTGCACACGCAAGGCCTCGATACGTCGACACCGGCAGGCCGGGCGATGTTCTCGATGTTGAGCGTTTTTGCCGAGTTCGAACGATCAATCCTGCGCGAAAGAATCATGGCAGGGTTGGCGCGGTCGAAGGCACAGGGGAAGCGATCAGGTCGACCGTCACTCGATGCTGTGAAAACCGATCGGATTAAAGCGTTGCTCAACGATGGGGTGAGCATCAATGCCACCGCAAAAAAGCTGAAGGTCGGTCTCGGGACCGTTCATCGCATCAAGGTCGGTATGGCCAATGCTGCATGATCGTGGGTCGACGCTGGGTGACATCGCAGGGCGACCGTCAGCGACCGTACAAGGATCATTCTCGACATGACTGAACGCTTGCAGGCCGATGCGTCGGGCGATGTTACCAATGATGGTTCGACGGTTGTCGACGGTCTGAACGACGCTGAATCGAGCATGGAAAAGCGATTGGCGGCCGGGGGCCGATCGTTACCCGATGCTGATTCGTGCGCGATCGAGATCGAACCGCGACCCGCTCCCTTCGCCCGCTCCATTTTTCAACACATCGTTGGAATGCCGCCTCCCTTCGGGGGGCGGCGCCACGCGTTTGCCTGGCCCCACACGACCAAGCCACCCATTTGCCTTGCACGCACATTGCGGCACAATGGCCGCAAGACGGGTCGATGAGGGACGCCAATGCCGAACAGTGCCGCAACAGCCACCGATGCCGGCGACATTGCCGCGCGTCTGGCGGCACAGGCCACGCCCGGCCGGCCGCTGATGGTCGGGCTGACCGGATCGGTGGCGTCGGGAAAGTCGGTGCTGAGTGCCGCCATCAAAGCAGCGCTCGAGCCAACACACCGCGTCGAAACCGTGTCGACCGACGGCTTTCTGCTCGACAATGCCACGCTTGATGCGCGCGGCCTGACGCTGCGCAAGGGCTATCCCGAGACGTATGATGCCGCAGCGCTGGTCGGCGCTTTGCGGCAGGTACCCGTGGCGCCAACGCGGTTCCCCGGCTATTCGCACCTGACCTATGACGTCGATCCGCAGCTGGCGCGGACCATCGACCGGCCCGACATCCTGCTCGTCGAAGGGCTGGGGCTGTCGCCGCTGCCAGGCGGCTATGACGCCGCCGACCAGCTCGATGCGCTGATCTATCTCGACGCGCGCGAGGACGATCTCGAACACTGGTTCATCGGCCGCTTCATCGGCTTCTGGAAACTGGCCGAAAACGATCCGACGTCATTTTATGCGCAGTTCCGCGCCATGACCGAGCCCGACGCCGAAATCTTCGCGCGCAACGTCTGGGAACGCATCAACCTGCCCAATCTGCGCGAGAATATCGTCCGGGCACGCGACCGTGCTGATATGATCCTGAGCAAGGCCCGCGATCATGCGCTGACTTTGGCGTTCACCCGTTCCTTCTGACGCGTCGCCACGCCTAGGGAAGCGGCCCTTCAAGTTTCTCGCGCAAAAACCGTTTGTTGCAACGCGGCATTGTGGGTATTGAATTTACGCTTATTTAATTTCTAGAGCCGACGATTTGGCAATTGAGGGCGCAACATCGTGAACAGGGGCATTTCGTCGCGACGGCGCTGGGTTGGTCTGGCGCAGAAAGCAATTGCTTCCGCTGATTCGGACGTGTCGACTGCAATGTATCTGCAATATTCGGCGCGCATGGCCTTGCGTCACGCCGCCGGCTTCGGTGGGTCGGCGGCTGTGACCTTTAGGCGCAATATCAAATTCCTGCTTCGCGAATCCTCGCTATCTTGTATGAGCGCTGTTCGGGCAGCAACACTGTCAGATGGTGGGTTCAGGATTACTAATGTCGGTTGAAGCGAAACAGGGCGCGGAATCTGGCGGCAAGCTGACGGTGGGCATCATTGGTGGTGGCCCCGCTGGCTTGACTGCGGCGTATGAGCTGCAAAAACGCGGGCAAGGCCGGGTAACCCCGATCGTCGTCGAGGCATCGGACCAGGTCGGCGGCATTTCGCGCACCGAAAGCTATAAAGGCTACCGCTTCGATATCGGCGGCCACCGCTTCTTCACCAAGGTCGGCGAAGTCGACGAATTGTGGCACGAAGTGCTCGGCGACAAGTTCGTCAAGCGCCCGCGCATGAGCCGCATCTATTATCAGGGCAAATACTACGCCTACCCGCTCAAGATCTTCAACGCGCTCGGCAATATGGGCCCGGTCGAATCGGTGCGCATCATGGCGAGCTATGCCTATTGGCAGGTGTTCCCGCACCGCGAGGAAGAGAATTTCGAGCAATGGGTGACCAACCGCTTCGGCGGCCGGCTGTTCGATCACTTCTTCCGCTCCTACACCGAAAAGGTCTGGGGCATTCCCTGCACCGAAATCCGTGCCGACTGGGCTGCACAGCGCATCAAGAATCTGTCGCTGGTCAAGGCCGTGCTCAACGCCGTCACCGGCGCCAATGACACCGCCAGCCTGATCGAGGAATTCAACTATCCGCCGCTCGGCCCCGGCCAGATGTGGGAAGCCTTCCGCGAATCGGTCATCGCCAAGGGCGGCGAAGTCCGCATGCAGACCGCAGCGACGAAGATTTTCCGCACCGGCATGCATGTCGATGCCATCGAGCTCAAGGATTGGTCGAACCCTGACGACGTCAAGGTCACGCGCCTCGAAGCCGACCAGTTCATCAACTCGATGCCGATCGTCGAGATGATCGAAGCGATGGACCCGCCCGCCCCCGCACACATCCAGGCGGCGGCGAAGAAGCTCAAGTACCGCGACTTTCTGGTCGTGGCGCTGGTGCTCGACATCCCCGACCCCTTCCCGGACAACTGGATCTATATCCACAGCCCCGAAGTCAGCGTCGGTCGCATCCAGAACTTCCGGTCATGGTCGGAAGCGATGGTGCCCAACCCCAACCACGCCAGCATCGGCATGGAGTTGTTCTGCCATGAAGGCGACGGCCTGTGGAACAGCAGCGACGCCGACCTAATTGCGCAGGCCGGCCGCGAGCTCGAGTTCCTCGGCCTCGCCAAGTCGTCGAACATCATCGACGGCACCGTCATCCGCCAGCCCAAGGCCTATCCGGTCTATGACGGCGACTACCGTGCGGCGGTCGATACGCTGTCCGAATGGATCAACGAGTTCGACAATTTCCAGACCGTCGGCCGCAACGGCATGCACCGCTACAACAACCAGGATCATTCGATGCTGACGGCGATGCTCGCAGCGCGTATAATCCTCGGCGAGAAGCACGACATCTGGAACGTCAATGTCGAGCGCTCGTATCACGAGGAGTTCACCGTGGCGAAGCCGGGCCAGAACACTTCAGACACGCCCCGCGCACTCGAGGCGGCGGAGTAAGCCATGGCCAGCGCCGCGCCTCGGACGATGGCGAAACGGACGCTGACGATTGTCATTCCGGCGTATAACGCCGAAGCGACGCTGGGCGACTGCCTGGCTGCGATTGCCGCCAGCGAGCGCCAGCCTGACGAGCTGATCCTTTACGACGACGGTTCGACCGACAGCACGGGCGCCATGGCGCGCGCCGCGGGGGCCATCGTGCTGCGCAACGACGGCCCGCCCGGTGGGCCGGCGGTCGGCCGCAACGCCGGTGTCGCGATGGCCAAGTCCGAACTGATTGTCTTCGTCGATGCCGATGTGTCGATCCACCCGACCGCGCTTGGCCGGCTCGAAGCCGCATTCATCAATGACCCGAAAATCAGCGCGGCGTTCGGCTCCTATGATGACCGGCCGCGCTCGCAGCGTTCGGCGGCGCTTTATGCCAACCTGCGCCATCACTTCGTCCATCAGGGCGGCGGGCGGGAGGCCACGACGTTCTGGGCCGGGCTCGGTGCGATCAAGGCTGATGTGTTTCGCGCTGTTGGCGGCTTCGACGTGCGCTATGCCCGCCCGAGCATCGAAGACATCGAACTCGGCGTCCGGTTGAACCAGGGCGGTCATGCCATCGCGCTGGTCCCCGAAGCACTCGGCAAGCATTGCAAGGACTGGGGCAAACGCCAGCTCTGGCGCACCGACATCATGAGCCGCGCGGTGCCGTGGACGCAGCTTATCGCCGCCGGCCGCACGCAAGGCGCCGAGCTCAACCTGGTCGGCACCGAGCGGCTGAAGTCGGTACTCGCGCATCTGTGCTGGCTATTGCCACTGGCCGCACTGGTATTTCACTTCAACGCGCGGCTCGGCGTTTTGGATTCCAGCCCCTGGCATCTCGGGCGCTGGCTGATGGGCTTCGGCGTGGCGAGCGGGCTCGCCTATGTCTGGCTCAACCGCGCCTTCCTGGCGCTGCTCTACCGCGCCGGTGGGCTCAAAACGATGGTGCTCGGGCTCGGGCTGCACTGGATGTACCACTGCTACGCCAGCGTCACCTTTGCGCTGGTGATGCTGCGCCAGAAGCTGACACCGTCGACGGTCGGGAACGCCGCGCCAGCCATAAACCCAATGCCACCACAGGCACCACCCAGATAACCCGGCTCTGGTAGCGACTGGTGATGCTCGACAGCGCACCGGTGACCATTGCATTGGCGACCAATCCGGCCAGCATCAGCCGCAATGTCCCCCATTCGACCGCCGACAGGCTGCGCGCGATGGCGGCGATATAGCCCAGTGCAATCGCCACCCCGCCATAGACCATGACTTGCCCGACCGGCCGCAGGTCGACCCGTTCGGGGGCCGCGTGCGTCCGGAACTCGCCGTTCGGCAGTTGCACGATGACATAGCCGAAACTGTTGTCTTCCAGCCCGAATCGGAAGAACTGCGTCACCGAATTGGCGATCGCGGAGCGGATCTGGACGAACGGATAGGCCCGCGTCGCATTGCGAACGATGGTCATTTCCTCGCCCCGCACCGCCTCCATTTCCGCCGGTGTCGCGGTCCTGACCAGCCCGTCATCGGCAAAGATCAGCTCGGGACCACCGCCGCCGGTGCGTTCGAAGAACGGACACACCGCCCAATGCTTTTCGGGGCAAGTCGCCTTGAGATACCAGTTGCCCGGCCCGTCATCGATCGACTTGGCCAGCGCGAACGGCAATCGCTTGGGCGCGACACTCGCCGACCCGAAACTGACAAATGACAGCGCCACTACCAGCACCAGACCGGCAACATAGGGCACGACCACCCAGGCGAACCGGTCCCATGACCAGCGCGCCGTGCCGCGCCAGTGTTCGAACATCAGTTCGGCAACCGCGGCCGCCACGACCAGCCCGATGATCGGGATATGGCTGGCATGTGCAGCGACTGCGAAGGTGACAACGCTCGCCACGGCAGCGCGCGCGACGCGTTGCCGGTGCAGCGGTGCGAAGGTCAGGATGAGCAACGCCAGAATCGCCGCACCGGCAAAAATGTCCGGCATCGCATAGCTGACAAACCACGGCGCCGAGGTCGCGGTCGCGACGAACAGCGCCGCAATCGCCTCATCCCCGGGCGACGCACCCGGCGCGCGAATCCGCCAGAACGCCCAGATCAGCAACGTCACCACCAGCGCATTGACCGCGATCAGCGCGTGCATGCGGTAGCCCGGTGCCGAGGTCGCCGCCGCGAACAGGCTATAGGCGATGGCGCGAATCGACACGACGCTGTTGACGGGCGGCGCTTTCGGCGCCGGTGCCGCAGTGGCCGACTTTTCGTCCGCCGGCGTCAGCTTCGCGGCAATCTTGTCGCGGGCAATCGCGAAGGCCTTGGTCCCGGTACTCAGATAGCCGGCGCTATCGAAGAAATACGCCGGACGCTGCTGCACCATTGCGGGCCACAGCAGGGCAATCGCCAGCAGCAGCATCGACCCGAAGATCTGCGCGCGCGCCCGCTTTGTGTGTGCGGCCGGGACGGCAGATCCTGGCGGTATGGTTGCAGTCCGGGGTTTCAGTTTCGGCATCCTTGGTCACTTTGCCACAGCCGTGGCATCGCAAGCTATTCGCACAATGTCCGTAACGGTCGTAGTGCAAAGTTGCAGCAGCGGCGCGCGGTCGTTGGCGCGATTGTCGTGCATTGTGGGGAAAATGCTGCACAAGCGAAGAATTGCGCTGACAACAGGGTGCCATTGTCACGCCGGCGCGCTATAGAGGCGTCGACCAACCGGGGGTAAAGCTTTGACAGGGCAGGTTGAACATTCGGATCACGCCGCAGCGGGCAGCGCGGCCAAGACGCCGCCGCTTGCGGTTTCGGTCGTCATCCCGGCGTATAATGAACAGGATGCCGTGAAGGCGACGGTGGACAGCGTGCGCGCCGTGCTGACCGAAGCTGGCATTGCCCATGAAATCATCGTCGTCAACGACGGGTCGAGCGATGATACGCTGGCCCGCGCGCGCGAAACCGGTGCACGTGTCGTCCACTTCCCCAACAACGGCGGCTATGGTCGCGCGCTCAAGGCAGGGATTTCGGTCAGCACCGCACCGCTGGTCGCCATTCTCGATGCCGATGGCACCTATCCCGCGAAGTATCTGCCCGAAATGATCGGTATGGCGGCGTACAACGACATGGTCGTCGGCGACCGCGGCGCAGCGATGAAGGGCGTGCCGATGATCCGCAAGCCGGCGAAATGGGTCCTGAACAACCTCGCCAGCCTGCTTGCCGGGCATGAGATCACCGACCTCAATTCGGGTTTGCGGGTGTTCCGGCGCGAGCCGCTCGAACAATTCGTGCCGCTGCTACCCGAAGCGTTCTCGTTCACTACCACCGTGACGCTGTGCATGCTCGCGACCGGCCAGCGCGTGTCGTACCTGCCGATCGAATATGGCAAGCGCGTCGGCGTGTCGAAGATCCGGCCGACCGACTTCTTCCGCTTCATGTTCCTTGTCTGCCGGCTGACGGTGTATTTCCAGCCGCTGCGCGTGTTCATGCCGCTCGGTGCGCTGCTGTTCGTCATGGGCGTGCTCAAGGGCATCTATGACATCTATGTCGACAATCTTTCCGAAACCGCGGTGCTCGGCCTGCTGGGTGCGGTGATGATCTGGTCGCTCGGGCTGCTGGCGGACATGCTGTCACGGCTCAACCTGCGGCCGTCGGTCAAGGCCGCACCGAAATGGGAGGCGCCCGACGCATGAGCGTCGCTGCCAAGCCTGCCCGGAAGTTACCTGTCATCTGGCTGGTCCGCGTCGGCGTCAGCGCCGTCGTGCTGGCGCTGATCTTCTATTTCGTGCCGTTCAAGCAAGTCTGGGCCACGGCGCGCGCGCTGTCGCCGGCGCTGTGGCTGGCTGCACTGGCGCTGTTTCTCATCGGCCACGCGGCAGCGGCCGCCAAGTGGCGGCTTCTCATTGGTCCCGGCATCGGCTTTGCCGCAGCGTTTCGCGCGCATCTTGCCGGGCTGGCCGCGAATCTGGCACTGCCCGGCGTGGCCGGTGGCGATGTCGTGCGTGCCGGGCTGGTGATGCCGCAGGCGCAGGACAAGGCGCAGCTTGCTATCGGCTCGGTTGCCGACCGGTTGCTCGATACCGTCGGCCTGCTGCTGATTGCGCTGGTCGGCGCCTATGTCGCGTGGCGCCCCGAACTTGGCGACCCGCAGGCGCTGCGGCTGCTGATGCTGGCGGGCGTCGGCGCCGTCATCATCGGCTTTGCAGTGGCGATCCCGCTCGACCATGCGCTGGCGCGGCGCAGCGGCGGCAAGATATTCAAACTGGTGGCGCGCATCGTCGCAGTGCTCGCCGATCTCGCCCGCACCCCAGGGCTGCTGCTCGCTTGCCTCGCCATTTCGATGGCGGTGCAATGCCTGTTCATCCTGATCAACGTCGCCTTCGCGCAGGCGGCGCATGTCGAGGCGCCGACTGCCGCGTGGTTCTACGCCTGGTCGACCGCGAAGATCATCGCCATCGCGCCGATCAGCCTCGGCGGGCTCGGCGTCCGCGAAGCCAGCATGGCGGCGCTGATGAAGCCGTTCGGTGCCGATCCGGCGCAGGTCGTGGCGATCGGGCTGGTGTGGCAGACGGTGCTCTACGCCAGCGGGCTGATCGGGTTTCTGGTGCAGTTGCGCTGGCCCTCCCCCAAATTGAGCAAGTTGGAACAGGTGCATGAAGGCTGACGCTGCCAAACCCCGCGTGACCATCCTCGGTGCCGGCCCGGCGGGCGTCGGTGCGGCGCTGATGCTGGCGAACAGCGGCAAGGCGCAGTCGATCGTCGCGCTCGAACGCGCCCCGCGCGTCGGCGGCAACCCCGGCAGCTTCGACCTCGAGGGTATCCACTGCGATTTCGGCAGCCACCGCCTGCACCCGGCGAGCGAGCCGCACATCCTCGCGATGATCCAGGATGCCGTCGGCCCCGACCTGCTGTGGCGCCCGCGCCATGGCCGCATCCGGCTGCAGAAGCGCTGGATTCACTTCCCGCTGAAACCCGTCGATCTGGTGCTCAAACTGCCCAAGGGCTTCACCTTTTCGCTGTTCTGGGATGCCGCGACGAAGAAGCTGCGCCGCAAACCCGAAGGCCCCGAAACCTTCGCCAGCGTGCTGCTGACCGGCCTCGGCCCGGCGATGAGCGAGAGTTTCTATTTCCCCTACATGCGCAAGCTCTGGGCACTGCCGCCCGAGGAG
>CALDHQ010000671.1 GCA_937894055.1 uncultured Polymorphobacter sp. | reverse complement strand
ACACGACGCTCGTCCGATCTCCGCCAGGCCAGCCTAGCGGGATTTCCCGTGTTTCAGATCAAATCGATCAGAAGCCGTAAGTGCCGCCGACACGGAAGCCAGTGCCACCGTTTTCGAACGCCGCTGCAAGGCCGGCGTTTAGCGCGAAGCTATCGTTTACAAGATAGCCAATCGAGCCAGCGACGGCCGATTGGCCCTCATAATTGCCGTAATTGACGGTGATGTTGAACTTCTTGGCAGGCAGGAAAAAGCCGCCACCGAGCGCCACGGCGACAGCCGTGCCGGCTTCGGCCCTCGTGGTGGCGTAATCAATCTGGTTGACCAGTGTAGCGTTAAGTGCGGTGGTTGCCGCAGTCAGCTGGCCGACATTGACCGCGTCATTGGCGCCGGTGCCATTGGCAACACCCGTGATGCGACCGCCATTGGCGTTAAATACGCTCGCGCCGGCCGTATTGCCCGCAGCAGTGAAGGTGCGCGCGCTGACATCGCCCGAAGCGACAACGTTGGTTGCGTTTACCGTGCTCGCTGCCAGCGCAGTTGCCTGAATCGAGCCCGTGGTGTTGATGCCGAGTGCCGAGACCGTCGTCTGCGCCGTCGTCGTGCCCTGGTTGACTGTGACCAGACCGGTTGACGGGTCATATGTCGCAGTGCCGGTCTGCTGCGCGTAGGTGGTGCCGGCGGTGCCGCCAGTTGCTACCGAGCCGGCAGTGGTTGTAGTGTAGGAATTGGTCTTAGTGACGACCGAAGCGTTGGTCACCGGACCCGATGACGACAGCACGGCGCCGTAGGATTCGACGATGTTGCCAACGGTACCCGAAGCCGAAACCGCCGAGACCGTTGCCGAACCGACATTGGCATAGGTCGGGCCGCCCGGAACAGCGCTGATCACAGATGGCGGCGGACCGGGGTTGAATGTCTGGAACAGCGTTGTCGTCGAGGTGCGGTTCTGCGTACCGGTGCCGCTGACCGTCTTGCTGCCATTATAGACAACGCCGTTGACGGTCGTCGGGCCGACAGCAGTGGTCGTCGGCGCGGTGGTCGAATCGACGGCCTGGTTCTGGACCGTGGTCACGGTGTTCTGAAACGGTGGAACGGTCGAATCGCCCGTCGTTGCTGTCGACGAAGTGCCATTGACGACGGTCTGCGTCGGCGCAGCACCGGTCGAGCCATCGAAAACCTGCGCAGAAGCGCTAGCGCTTATGGCGGCCGCAAGCACCGAAACGGCGGCGCATAGAGATTTGCTATTCATGAGATGCTCCCACTTACCAAGTTAATCCGACCGATGTTGTGCCGCCCGTAAAGGTGATAACCACCTGTCAGTCGCACACACATCTTAGTTTGGGTATGACCAGTCACATTGGCTGTCAAGCGAAGTCAACAGCATGAAAGGGCCAAATTGCGACTGTGTGGCGCAGTGTTGTGTCTCGGTAACAGTCGCTTTGGCATCGGCAATAAATTCTGGCGGGTTATCCTTTGACGCACAGGCACTCCGGCCCCGAAAAGCTCGGCTAGGCTCTAGCCGGCAAGCGTCGCCTTCACCTTCGCTAGCGCCGCCGAGGCCCGCGCCCGCGCCGCCGCGTGATCGACAATCGGCGGCGGGTAGCCGCGTGCGCCGCCGTGTTCCCAGGGGGCATGGATGGACTTATCGGGCAGTGCGGCGAGCTCGGGCACCCAGCGCCGGATATAGGCGGCGGCGTCGAACTTGGCGCTTTGGGTGACGGGGGCGAAGATGCGGTAATAGGGCGCGGCATCGACGCCCGAGCCCATCACCCATTGCCAGCCCATGGCGTTGTTGGCGAGGTCGGCATCGACCAGCGTATCCCAGAACCAGCGCTCGCCGTGGCGCCAGTCGATGAGCAGATGTTTGGTCAGGAAGCTCGCGGCGATCATGCGGACGCGGTTGTGCATCCAGCCCGTCGCCCAGAGTTCGCGCATGCCGGCGTCAACAATCGGATAGCCGGTGCGGCCGCGCTGCCATGCCGCGAGTTGGTAGGCGCCGTCGCCGCCATCCACGCCGGTAAAGGCGATCTTGTCGAACTCGGGACGCATCGCGCGCCAATGCAGGTCGGGGAAGGCATCGAGCGTTTGCACGGCAAAGTCGCGCCAGCCGATCTGGCGCAGGAACGGCCGCGCACCGGGCTCGCCGGCCAGCCGCGCCCAGACCTGCGCAGGGGAAATCTCGCCGAAATGCAGATGGGGTGACAGCCGCGAGGTGGCTTCCTGTGCCGGAAAATTGCGGCCCGTGTCATAGCCTGCGACGTGGCCGGCAAATTCTTCGAGCCGCGCGCGCGCGCCGGCTTCCCCGGGCTGCCAGTCGCGAAACCCTGTCGCCCAGTCGGGCCGTGTCGGCAGCAGCGCCAAGTCGGTAAGCGTGTCGCCGGCCGGAGCGGGTGCCATTTCGAGCCGCGCCGGGCCGGGTTGCGGCGTGTGCGGCGGCATGTGTGTCTGCAGCGCGTTCCACCACGGCGTGAAGATGCGGTAACGGCCACCACCGCCGGTGGTTAGCGCGTCTGGCGGCAGCAAGGTCAGCCCGTCGTGCAGCCGCAGGTCGAGGCGTTTGGCGACTTCGGCTTGCTGGGTCAGCGCATAGGGTTCGTAGTGGTGCAGCGCGTGGACCGTCGTTGCGCCGGTAACGGCGGCGAGTTCGGGGAGCACAACGCCGGCGCGGCCGCGCAGCAGCAGCAACCGGGCGCCACGCGCCGCGAGCGCAGTGTCGAGCGCCGCAAGGCTGTGGTGCAGCCACCAGCGCGACGCCCCGCCCATGCGCCGTTCGCCCGGCGTTGCGTCGTCAAGGACATAGACGGCAATCACCGGCCCCGCCGCCGCTGCCGCCGCAACGGCGGCCTGATCCTCAATCCGCAAGTCCTGCCGGAACCAGATAATCTGCGGCGCTACCATGGTGCTTCCTAATAATCGGGTGCAGGCCTCAGGCCTGCCCGCCGGAGGCTCTTTCCTTAGCCTGTCTTCCCGACTAGGCCAGTCTTTCACCCCCACCACAAGTGCAAGGGACGAGATGCCGCGCCTAGCCTATGTCAACCACGCCTTCGTGCCGCTCGACCGCGCTGCGGTACATGTCGAGGACCGTGGCTTCCAGTTTGCCGACGGCATTTACGAGGTATGTGCGGTGCTAAACGGGCAGCTGCTCGACTGGCCGCTGCATCTCGATCGCTGGACGCGCAACCTGTCGGCACTGCTGATCCCGGCACCGATGTCGGCCGCAGCGCTGACCTTGGTGGCACGGCGGTTGATTGCGCTCAACGGCTTCCGGGATGCGCTGCTCTATATTCAGGTGACGCGCGGGGAAGCGCGACGCGACCATCCGTTTCCGGCCGATGCGCAGCCGACGCTGGTGATGACGGTACGGCGCTTTGATTTTGCGGCGCGTGTTCCGCAGCAAGCCGTCGGGGTCAAGGTCACCAGCGTCACCGACCAGCGCTGGGGGCGTTGCGACATCAAGACGGTGGCGTTGCTGCCCAACGTGCTGGCCAAACAGACGGCGCGGCTGGCGGGCAGCTTCGAAGCGTGGTTTGTCAGTAATGACGGCGTGGTGGCCGAAGGTGGCTCGACCAACGCCTGGATTGTCGATGCGGCGGGGACGGTGATCACCCACCCGCTGTCGGCGCGGATATTGCCGGGCATCATGCGCGCCAGCCTGTTGCGGTTGGCGCACGCAGCGCAAATCAAGGTCGAGGAACGGCCGTTCACGCTGGCCGAAGCGCAGGGCGCCGCAGAAGCTTTCCTGACCTCGACGACGGCGCCGTGCCTCGGCATTGTCGAGATTGACGGCGTCAAAGTCGGCGGCGGCAGGCCGGGGCCAGTCACGCGGCGGCTCGGCGAGCTGTTGTGGGCCGAGATCGAGCGGCAGACCGGCTTCCGCCCGCCTGCCGCCTGATCCGCGCTTACTTCGCCGGCGGCGGCGGGGGCGGCGGCATGTCTTCCATGCCGTCCATGCCACCGGGGCCGCCGTGCATCATCATCGGCGCGCCCTTTTTGGTCATCATCGCGTCCATGCGCGCGCGCATTGCCTTGGCTTCGGCAACGAGTGCCTTGCGGTCGGCGAGCGACAGTTTCTGATAGGCCGCGAGCAGCGCAGTCTGGCGCTTGTTGTGCATCGCCTCGGCAGCGTTGCGCTCGGCGTCCATGGCGCGCTTCAGCGCCGCGACATCGAGCTTGTCGGCATCGAGCAGCACGAGGATCTGGTCGCGCGCCGCCTTGACTGCGGCGTGGTCGGCGCGCGGGTCGCCGCCCTTCATCGCGTCGCGCATGACCTGCTGGCCCGCCGGGCTGAGCGTCGAGAACATCTGCAGGCGGGCAGCGCGGCGACCACCCTGGCCGCCGTGCGGGCCGGCGTGCATGCCGGGAGCCGGCGGTGCGGCGGGTGCGGTCTGCGCCGCGACGGGCAGCGCCAGCAGCATCGCCAGCGCGACGCCGGTCGATTTCAGGAGCGTTTTCATATCAGGCTTTCCTCTTGTGGAGTCAGTGTGAACAGCATTGCATAGGCTTGGGCATCGGTGATTCCGGTGTCGTCGGCGCTGGCAACGATGGTCGGTGACGTGGTTCCCTGTTGTTCGGTGGCATCGCCCCACAGCCGGGGCATCGGCGCAATGGCGATCAGTGATGCGGCAATGGCGGCAGCAAACGCGCCGCCGAGCCAGCGGTTCCAGCGCGGTGCCGATGCACGCGCGGCAGCGGCTAGTCGCGCGCTGTCAGCGGCCGACGGTGCAACCTGCGCCCAGTCGCCGAGCATGCCGGCAATCGCCGCATCGGTGGTGCGGGCCTCGGCCAGTGCGTCCTGCAGCGCCGGGTTGCCGTCAATCGCGGCGGTCAGCGCGGCGCGCTCTTCGTCGGGCCAGCGCGTTGCGTCCGCACCGTAAGCGGCGATGATTTCAAGGGCGCGGTCTTCAGTCACTTCGTATCCGTCCGTTCGCTGGCCAGCAGTTCACTCAATTCCTTACGCGCCCGCGCCAATAATCCCTCGACAGCCTTGGGGCTGGTCTCGAGCTGCGCGGCGATCTCCGCCATGCTGGCGCCCTCGCCGTGGAACAGCGCAATCGCGGCGCGCTGGCGGGGGTTGAGCCGCGCCATGGCGGCATCGACGCGGCGCGCACGGGCATTGGCATCGGCGGCGTCGAACGGGGAGGGGTCGGGCGCAGCAATGTGTGCGGCGTCGTCGAGCGGCGCGACCGGGCGCAGCCGGCGTCGACGGTCGAGGCACTGGTTGACGAGGATGCGGTGGAACCAGCCTTCGACGCTGCCGAGCGCGGCTTCATAGATTTCGGCATGCGTCCACAACCGCGTCAGTGCCGCCTGCAGCGCGTCCTCGGCATCGCGACGGTCACCGCATATGCGCAGCGCCAGCCGCAGCATCGGTGCATGCAGGCGCGCCACCAACAGGTCGAAGCTGGCGGTGTCGCCATCGGCAACACGCGCCATCAAGGCCGCAGAATCGGTCAGGTCACGCAACATACAAGGGGATTACGCAGCAACGTGCGCCAATCCCCCGCATGGCGCTCACATCTTGTGCGTCGCCGCGTCGTGCACCGTCCAGCTCTGGCCCTTGCGGATCAGCGCATTGAGGTCAGCCTTCTTGCCGGCGGCGACCGAATGGTTCTGCGCTGTGACCTGAGCTTCGAACGACGGCTTGGGGTCCTGATAGATGACGCCGAGCACCATCGGGAAATCACCGAACGGCAGCTCCAGCAGCATCTGCACCAGCCCGCGGTTGGTCTGGTCGTGGACCAGCACGCCCGAGATGTCGCCGTCGACGATGTCGATGACTTCGAGCGCCAGCTGGCCCGGCACCAGCCGCAGGCCCTTGGTGCCATTGTCGAACACCAGCGGCTCGCCGTGCTTGACCCAGATCTGCTTCGGCCCGGCGTTCTTCTTGTCGGTGAACGCTGCGAACACGTCCTCGTTATAGACGATGCAGTTCTGGAAGATTTCGACGAAGCTGGCGCCCTTGTGCGCGTGCGCCGCCTTGAAGATTTCGGGGAGCTGCTTCTGCGCGGTGTCGATACCGCGCGCGATGAAGCGCGCGCCGGCACCCAGCGCGAACGCGCACGGGTTGACCGGCTGGTCGACCGAACCGAACGGCGTCGACGGCGAGCGGGTGCCGATGCGGCTGGTCGGCGATGCCTGGCCCTTGGTCAGCCCGTAGATTTCATTGTTGAACAGCAGCACCTGGACATCGAGGTTGCGGCGCAGCAGGTGCAGCATGTGGTTGCCGCCGATGCTCAGGCCGTCGCCGTCACCGGTGATGATCCACACGTCGAGCGCCGGATTCGCCAGCTTGACGCCGGTCGCAATCGCCGGCGCGCGGCCGTGGATCGTGTGGAAGCCGTAGGTTTCCATATAATAGGGGAAGCGCGACGAGCAGCCGATGCCGCTGACGAACACGGTATTTTCGGGCTTGGTGCCGATTTCGGGCATGGTGCGCTGCACCGCCTTCAGAATGGCATAGTCGCCGCAGCCGGGGCACCAGCGGACTTCCTGATCGGTCGCCCAATGGTCGGGCTTGCTGCCGTCGGGAATGGTGATGGCGGTCATGTCGTTCATCGGTTCAACCCTTCCTTGCCAGTTCCGCGTCGATCGCCGCTTCGATTTCGGCGATCTTGAACGGTTGCCCGCTCACCTTGTTGAGCGGCTTGGCGTCGACGAGATACTGGTCGCGCAGCACGGTCTTGAGCTGGCCGGTGTTCATTTCAGGCACCAGCACCTTGTCGAAGCTCTTGAGCAAATCGCCGAGATTCTTCGGCAGCGGCCACAAATAGCGGATGTGGACGTGGCTGACATCGAGCCCCTTGGCGCGCGCGCTTTCGACCGCCTTGCGGATCGGGCCATAGGTCGAACCCCAGCCGACGACGACCAGCTTGCCGCCCGCCGCACCCTGATCGATGTCCTGATCGGGGATGTGATTGGCGATGTTCAGAATCTTGTCCTGACGCGTGTCGGTCATCTTCTGGTGGTTGGCGGCTTCATAGTTGATGTTGCCGGTCGAAAAGCCCTTTTCGATGCCGCCGATGCGGTGCGTCAGCCCCGGCGTGCCGGGCTTGACCCAGACGCGCTTCAGCGTTTCGGGGTCGCGCTGGTACGGGTTGAACTTGCCCTCGGCGGGCACCTCGGTGTGGAACTTCACCGGGAAGGCTTCGTAATCCGCCATGTCGGGCACCAGCCACGGCTGCGCGGCGTTGGCGATATAGCCGTCGGTCAGCAGCATGACAGGCGTCATGAACTGCACGCTCAGCCGCACCGCTTCGATCGCGACGTCGAAGCAGTCGGTCGGTGACGACGTCGACAGCACCACCATCGGCGCATCGCCGTTGCGGCCATAGATCGCCTGATACAGATCGGACTGTTCGGTCTTGGTTGGCAGGCCGGTCGACGGGCCGCCGCGCTGCGAATTGACCACGACCAGCGGCAGCTCGGTCATGATTGCCAGCCCGAGCGCTTCGCCCTTCAAGGCAATGCCGGGGCCGCTCGACGAGGTCACACCGAGCTGGCCGGCGTAGCTCGCGCCGATGGCAGCGCAGACCGCAGCGATTTCGTCTTCGGCCTGGAAGCTGGTGACGCCGAACTCCTTCAGCCGCGCCAGCGCGTGCAGCACCGGCGATGCCGGGGTAATCGGATACGAGCCGAGGAACAGGTCGAGGCCCGCGAGCTTGGCGCCCGCCACCAGCCCGAGCGACAGCGACTCGCCGCCGGTGATGGTGCGGTAATAGCCCGGTTCGACGCTGGCGGGGTCAACCGTCCACTGCCGCAGCGCGCCGCCGATTTCGGCGGTTTCACCATAGGCATGGCCCGCGTTGAGCGCGGCGATGTTGGCGTCCGCCAGCACCGGATTCTTGGCGAACTTGTCCTGCAGCCAGGCGATCAGCGGCGCCCGGTCGCGGTCGAACATCCACAGCGACAGCCCGAGCGTCCACATGTTCTTGCAGCGCAGCGCTTCCTTGTTGCCGAGCCCGAACGGCTTGACCGCTTCGAGCGTCAGCGCACTGATGTCGAACGCCAGCACCTGCCAACGCGCGAGGCTGTTGTCGTCGATCGGGCTGACCGTATAGCCGGCCTTGGCGAGGTTGCGCGCACCGAACTCGCCGGTGTCGGCGATGACCAGACCACCGGGGCGCAGGTCGCCGACGTTGGTCTTGAGTGCGGCGGGGTTCATTGCGATCAGCACATCGGGCTGGTCACCGGCGGTTTCGATGTCGCTTGACCCGAAATTGACCTGGAATGCCGAAACGCCGAACGTCGTGCCCTGCGGCGCGCGGATTTCGGCAGGAAAGTCGGGGAAGGTCGAAAAGTCATTGCCCGCGAGTGCGCTCGACAGGGTGAACTGGCCACCCGTCAGCTGCATGCCGTCGCCGCTATCTCCGGCAAAACGCACCACCACGGCATCGGGGTGATTGGTACGCGGGGCAGTCGATTCAAAATTGTCTTTCAAGGCAGTCGCCACGGATACATCCCCAAGGCTATTTCGTTGCAGTTTCCCTACGCCCGCAGTGCACCGGCGGCCAAGTAGAAAATGCTGCGACAGGCCAAGCTGAACCTTGCACGGCAAATTACCGGGCGGCACCCGACGTCGATGCGTTGACGTGCGGCGGCCGATTGACCAAACATCTGCGGCGAGCCGCATCGACGGCCAGACTTGGGGAGACTGAAATGACCTACGTACGTCCCGATGTGCAGGCGCTGCTTGACCAGATGAAGGCAGCACCCGGCCCGTCGATTGCCGACCTTGGTGCGGTTGCCGGCCGCGAGATGTACCGCGCGATGGGATCGATGCTCGATCTGCCGCGCGGCGACATTGCCGAAGTCCGCGACATCGCGATTCCCGGCCCGGCGGGCGCCATTCCGGCGCGGCTCTACCGCAACCACAAGGCGAAGTCGGGTGACGTGCTGGTTTATTTCCACGGCGGCGGCTGGGTCATCGGCGACCTCGACACCCACGACGTGCTGTGCCGCCAGCTCTGCAACGGCGCCGGCATCGCGGTGGCCGATTCCTCCGCGGGTCTATACGCGGCCCTGGGCATCATGATCGCCCTGTTGGAGCGCGAGAAATCCGGCGAAGGCCAGTGGGTGCAATCGTCGCTGCTGCACGCGATGATCGCCATGACCGACTTCCAGGCAGCACGCTATCTGATGACCGGCGAGATTCCGCCGCAGGCCGGCAACGACCATCCGGTGAGCACGCCGATGGGCGCATTCAAGGCCAGCGATGGTTATTTCAATATTGGCGCCTCCGGCACCAACCAGTACCGCGCCTTGTGTGAAGTCTTGAACCGATTGGATTTGCGCGACGAGCCCCGTTACCAAAAAAATCCCGAACGTCTGAAAGACCGCGAATATTTGAATGCCGAACTGAACAAGGGCTTTGCCACTCAGACCACGGCGCATTGGGTGCAGGCGCTGAACGACGCCGACGCGGCGCTGAAGAACGGCGACCTCGCCGGCTACCAGGCCAAGGTCGACCTGGCGTCGCAGTACCTCGGCCAGGCCCAGCAGGTGGCGGCCTCGGGCACGTCGTCCA
>CALDHQ010000670.1 GCA_937894055.1 uncultured Polymorphobacter sp. | reverse complement strand
CGGGCAGGCCTGAGGCCTGCACCCGATTGAAGAGCGCCAAACAAATGGGTGCAGGGGCAAGCCCCTGCCCGCCGGAGGCTCTTCAACTCTGCACAATAAAAAACGGGGCCGCATTGCTGCGGCCCCGTTCGTTTTACCGGTCAGTCAGCGCTCACAGCGGCGTGAGGTTGATCGCTGCCTGCTTGCCGCGACGGTCGAGTTCGAGCTCGAAGCTGACGCGCTGGCCTTCATCAAGGCCGGCCATGCCGGCGCGTTCGACGGCCGAAATGTGCACGAAGGCATCCGGGCCACCGTCTTCACGCTGGATGAAGCCGAAGCCCTTCTGGCCGTTGAAGAACTTGACGACACCGTCGACACGTTCGCCATTGCCGGCCGGAGCGCCGCCGCCGAATTCGCGACCGGCGCCGCCGTAACCACCGCCACGCGGGCCGTCGTTGCGGCTGCCGAAACCACCTTCACGCGGTTCGCGCGGGGCACGTTCGGTGACCGGCAGCGGCTCGCCGTCGATGACGAGGTCGGTTGCCGAAACACGGCCCGAACGCTCGGTCAGCGTGAATTCGAGCGGCTGGCCATCGGCAAGGCCGTTGAGGCCGGCAGCTTCGACCGCCGAAATGTGGACGAACACGTCTTCGCCGCCGTCATCGCGGACGACAAAGCCGAAGCCCTTCTGGCCGTTGAAGAATTTCACGGTACCCTTGGCAGTGCCGAGCACAACGCCGGGGCCCATGTCGCGCGGAGGACGCGGGCCGCCGAAGCCGCCGCCGCCCGGACGACCGCCGAAGCCGCCGCCACCACCGCCGCCGCCAAAGCGCGGACCGCCGCCGCCGCCGCCGAAGCGATCGCCGCCGCCGCCGCCGAAGCGGTCACCACCGCCGCCGCCGCCGAAACGGTCGCCGCCGCCTTCGAACTGGTCAAATCCGCGCTCACGCTTGTCGAAACCGCCACGGCCGGGCCCACGCCCGCGTTTATCAAAGCTCATCTTGGAATAGTCTTTCGTATTTCGTCGTCTGTTGTTGTCATGTCCCGGTCAGTTCCGCCTGATTGCGGTTCCGGCCAAGCGGTTGCGGGTCACCCGGTCTTCAACTGTCTCCGACGTATCGCTGCAAAACGCCGCGAAAATGACTGGAGGCAGTCGATCAAAACGAGCAACGCCACCTTCATGCATATACCAGAACCCGTCGCGGCGCGAGCGGTTTATCCACAGGCTGCGCCGGCCATTGCAGCGCCGTGCCAAGCGGCTAGGATGGCATGATGAAAGCCACCGTCCACCGGATGCTCGGCGTGCTGCTGTTGCTGCTGGCGCAGCCGGTATTTGCGGCGTGGTTCAGGGCCGAAACCCCGGCATTCATCGTCTATGGCCAGGGCTCGGCGCGGCAGGTCGGCATCGCAGCCACGCAGCTCGCGGCGTTCGATCAGCTGCTGCGGCAACTGACCGGCATCACCAGCGACGCGCCGCGTGCCCGGGTCAGTATCTACCTTGTCGATGATGCGCGCGATTTCGATCGGCTGCGCGGCGCCGGGCCAGGGTTCGATGGTTTCTACACCGCGACCCCCAACACCATCGCGGCATTCGTCGATCGCAGCGATACGGCGCACGAAGCGCGTGCACAGAACGTCATGTTCCATGAATACGCGCATCATTTCATGTTTGCCCACCAGCCCGCCAGCTACCCGGCCTGGTACATCGAGGGTCTGGCAAGCTATTGGGAAACCGCACGATTTTCGAAGGGCAAGGCGCGCTACGGTGACTATGACAGCGGTCGCGCGCAGACGATGATGCTGGCCAACTGGATGCCGGTGGCGCGGCTGCTCGGCGCCGACTGGACGAACTTGCCGGGCTATGAAACGCCGATGTTCTACGCGCAGAGCTGGCTCGTGGTGCATTATCTCGCCAGCGATCCGCAGCGCGCCGCGTCGTTGGCGCGCTACCTTGAACTGGTTGCGGGCGGCACGCCGTCGGGCACGGCGTTCGCGCAAGTCTTCGGCTATCCGGTCGAACGCTTCGACAAGGTGCTGATCGATTATGTCATGGGGCGCACGCTCAAACCCACCGAACTGGCGTTCGTGCCGATGCAGGCGTCGGTCGCTGCAGTGCCACTGTCGGCGGTCGCGGATGCACTGCTGATTCCCGCGGCACAACTCGACATCGGTGTCGATCCGGACAAGGCGCCAGCGCTGGTCGATCGCATCCGGCGCATTGCCGCGCGCTATCCGGATGACTGGTCGGCAAAGGTCGTGCTGGCGACGGCCGAACTCCGACTCGGCGACCGGGTGCAGGCGCGCGCGCTGATCGATTCGCTGGTGGCGGAGAAGCCCGACAGCGCACCGCTGCTGGTATTGCTCGGCACCGCGCAGCTTCTCGACCACCAAGCGGCCAGCGCGACGCTGGCGCATGCCGATGCCGTGCGCCCTGATGACTTCCGCATCCTGTTCCTGCGCGCACTCGCCGAGCCTCCCGGCGCCGAAGCAGAACGCCGCGCACTGTTGCTGCGCGCCAACGCGCTGGCGCCGCAGGTCGAGCCGGTGGCGCTGGCGGCAGCCCAAGCCCAGGCCGAGGCCAGCGATTTCACCGCTGCACGCGCATTGCTGATGCCCGTTGCCAACAATCCGCACGGCGGTCCGGCGGCGGCGCAGGCGCGCGTCTGGCTCAAGCAACTGCCGGCAGCATCGCCGGTTGATGGCACGATTAAGGCGGCGCCCCCGAAATGAACACAAATTGTTAAGAACGCATTCAGTGCTGCAGCGCTAGAAGCAACACGTCGGCGGGGCGCTCCTGCGGCCCGCCGATAGTTTCGTGTTGCGTATGCGTTGTGTTGCGTAGTGTTGCGTAGCCCCCGGTACCGGGCCTGCGGCGGCATCAGATAAGCACCTCCCCAGATGCCGTTTCGATGCCGCCGCAGATTGTCGTTCGGATGCGAGAATGCTACGCCCGCCCGCATGACAATTTATCTCCACGAAGGTGACCTGCCGCGCGACGTGTTTGCGCCCGGGCCGATTGCGATCGACTCCGAAACCATGGGGCTCAACCCGCACCGCGACCGGCTCTGCCTCGTGCAGCTCGCCGATGGCCAGGGTGACGAGCATCTGGTGCGGTTTTCGGGCGGCGACTATAGCGCGCCGGTGCTCAAATCGGTGCTGACCGATCCGTCGCGGCTCAAAATCTATCATTTCGCGCGCTTCGATCTCGCGGTCATCAAGGCCTATCTCGGCGTCACTGCCGGGCCGGTGTTCTGCACCAAGATCGCGTCGAAGCTGATTCGCACCTACACCGACCGCCATGGCCTGAAGGATGTGCTGCGCGAAACCATCGGTGTCGATGTCTCGAAGGCGCAGCAATCGTCCGACTGGGGCGCCGATGTGCTCAGCGAAGCGCAAAAGGATTACGCCGCATCCGACGTGCGCTATCTGCACCGTGCGCAGGCTGTGCTCGCCGAACGGCTGGCACGCGAAGGCCGCACCGAAATGGCGCAGGCGTGCTTTGATTTCCTGCCGTGGCGTGCCGAGCTCGATCTCGCCGGCTGGCCCGAATCCGACATTTTCGCGCACATGTGATGACAGCCGCGGTGATCGAGCGCGCCGCGTACACGCCGCGCCAGTTGCGCGCGCTGCCCGGCGGCGCGCACGACCGGCTTGTCGCGCTGCTGCGCTGGCTGCTGCCGGCGCTGGCGCTGGCGCTGCTGGCGCTGCTCGTTATCCTGCCGCTGACCAGCGGCCGCGAATTCTCGTTCCTGCTCGCCAAGGACAAGGTGGCGATGAGCCCCGACCGGCTGCGCATCGACAATGCGCTCTACCGCGGTGAAACCGCCGATGGTCAGCCCTTTGAAATCCGCGCCGCCGATGCTGTGCAGCGCACCTCGGCAGTCCCCGTCGTCGAACTGCGCAAGCTGTCGGCATCGCTCGGCACGACCGATGGCCCGGTGCGCGTGTCGGCACCGGCGGGCGCCTATTACATGGACAAGGACCTGCTGGTGGTGAAGGGCCCGGTGCAGGTCGCCAGCCCGAACGGCTATGTTATCGACAACGGTGATGTCCGCGTCAGCCTGATTGACCGCACTGTCGCGTCGGATGGCAGCATCCGCGGGCTGTTGCCGCTCGGCAGCTTTTCGGCCGATTCGCTGCGTGCCGATATCGGCGGCCGCGTGGTCAAACTCGATGGCCGGGTGCGCATGCACATCACGCCGGGGCGTCACAACACCGTTTCGGTCGGCGCGCTGCCGCAGCCGAAGCCGGCCGCCGCGTCGGCAACCACCGCAGCACCGGGCTTGCAGTTCACGCCCGGCACGCGCAAATGAGGCGGCCATGACCAAGTTTCGTGTTTCGCTCCCCCTGCTCGCCGTATTGCTGTGCGCGCTGCCTGCCGCCGCGCAGGTGTCGGCGCTCAAGGGCCACAGCACCAACGCGCCGATCGACGTCGCCGCCGACCGCATGGAAGTCCGCGACACACAGAACCAGGCGATATTTTCGGGCAATGTCGCGATTCGCCAGGGCGGCATGACGCTCGACGCCGACAGCGTGACAATCTTCTACAAGCGCGGCACCGGCACCAACCCCGAAATCTCGCGCATCGATGCGCAGGGCTCGGTCAAGCTGGTGACAGCGTCCGAAACCGCATCGGGGCGCTACGGCATCTATGACGTGGTCGCCAAAACCATCACGCTGGTCGGCAATGTCGAGCTGACGCAAGGCGGATCTGTGCTGCGCGGCCAGCGGCTGGCGATCGACCTCGCCAGCGGCCGTTCGACGCTCGATGGTGCCGGTGCGCCGGCGAAGGGCAATGCCCCGGCAACGTCATCGGGGCGTGTGACCGGGCGATTCGTGGTGCCGCCACGCACGACGAAGCAGCCCTGACCCGCATTACCGCCATTTTGGCCGGCAATTCGGCTGCAATTGGACGCAGCTTGCTTTGCAAAGCTTCCGTGAGGCGCTAGGCTCCTTGGGCAAGCAGGATTTGCGCCAGAATCTGGCGCGATTCGTGCATAAACCTTTCGGCGCAATCCGCTGATGGAGTGGTGATGGCCCAGGCAGCGGCGCAGTTTGATAGTGCGCAAGACAACAGCGACGCTGCCGTGGAATTCGGCCTTGCGGTTGTTTCGATTGGCAAAAGCTATGACAAGCGCGTCGTGCTGCGCGATGTTTCAATGTCGGTGCGCCGCGGTGAAGTCGTCGGGCTGCTCGGCCCCAACGGCGCCGGCAAGACCACCTGCTTCTATTCGATCATGGGGCTGGCGATGCCCGACCAGGGCCGCATCCTGCTCGACGGCCATGACATTACCACGCTGCCGATGTACCGCCGCGCCGCGCTGGGGCTGGGCTATCTGCCGCAGGAAACCTCGATTTTCCGCGGGCTGACGGTCGAACAGAACATCATGGCGGTGCTCGAAGTCACCGAGCCCGACAAGGCGCTGGCGGCGGCGCGCCTCGAACAATTGCTCGAAGAATTCAACATCACGCGGTTGCGCGAAGCACCGGCGATGGCGCTGTCCGGCGGTGAACGGCGGCGCTGTGAAATCGCCCGTGCGCTGGCCGCGCATCCGTCGATCATGCTGCTCGACGAACCGTTCGCGGGCATCGACCCAATCTCGATCGCCGACATTCGCGCGCTGGTCGTGCAACTGCGCGACCGCGACATCGGCGTGCTGATTACCGACCACAATGTCCGCGAAACGCTCGACATCGTCGACCGCGCCTGCATCATCTATGACGGCCGCGTGCTGTTCGAAGGCACCCCCGAAGCGCTGGTCGCCGATGAAACCGTGCGCCGCGTCTATCTCGGCGAGGGCTTCGCCCTGTGAGACCGGCAGCCGTGATTCCGGCCGGGCGCACAGGGAGCTAGGGCGAAAACCATGGCCATAGGGCCACGCCTCGACCTGCGCCAAAGCCTGCAGCTGGTGATGACGCCGCAGCTGCAGCAGGCAATCAAGCTGCTGGCGCTCAACAACATGGAGCTCGAAGCCTATCTCGGCACCGAGCTCGACAGCAACCCGCTGCTCGCGTCGTCGGGCAGCGACGAAGGTGGCGACGCCGGCGAGGATTTCGCCGTCGGCGACCGTGACGGCGACGCCGGCGGTGACGGAGAAGGCGGCGACTTCGAACCCGCAACTGCCGATGTGCTGATGACCGGCGCCGATGCCAATATCGATGCGCCGCTCGATGTCGACTATGCCAGCGAAACCTTCCACCATGACGGCCCGACCGACACCGCAAGCTATGACAACAGCGGCCCGGTGGCAGATAGCGGCCTCAGCGCGACAGGCAGCACCGGCGGCGGCGAAACCGGCGATTTCGACCAGTTTGCCGCCGCCGAGCCGTCGCTGCTCGACTTCCTGCTCGAACAGGCCGGTGCAGTTTTCGAAGGCGTCGAACTGGTTATCGCCCGCCATCTCATCGACCAGATCGACGAAGCCGGTTACCTGACGGTGCCGCTCGACGACATTGCCGACCGTCTCGATGCCGATATC
>CALDHQ010000669.1 GCA_937894055.1 uncultured Polymorphobacter sp. | reverse complement strand
ATAGCCGCGCGGCACTTCTGGCGCTTGGCGGCATGGATGACGCGGCGCTGCCGCCACCGGCGCCACGCCGTAGCGTGTTCATGGACATCTACGCCGCCTTCGCGCGCCAGCACATGCGACTTTATGGTTCAACGGCAGAGCAGTTCGCCGCCGTCGCGGCCAAGAACCATGCCCATTCCGTCCACAACGAACGGGCCCAATATCGCCGCAGATACACGACCGCCGAGGTGCTTGCCGATCGCCCAATCGTCTGGCCGCTCACCCTGCCGATGTGCGCCCCCGTCAGCGACGGCGCGGCAGCGGCGATACTGTGCACCGAGGCCGGCCTGCGCCGGCTTGGCGCGCACGCCCGCGCGGTTGAACTGCGCGCCTGTGTTCTCGGCACGTCGGTGGACCGACACCCCGACGACCTTGAACGGCACATCGGCCGCGTGACCGCGCTCAAGGCCTTCGAGGCCGCATCAATCGGCTCCGAAGACATCGACGTTGCCGAAGTCCATGACGCGACCGCGGTGGGCGAAGTCATCCAGGTCGAAAACCTCGGACTATGCCCACGCGGGCTTGGCGGCGAAGCGGCGCTGCGCGGTCAGACCAGTCTCGGAGGCCGCACGCCGGTCAATCCATCAGGCGGCCTTGAAAGCAAGGGGCATCCGATCGGGGCAACGGGACTCGCGCAGATTTTCGAACTGGTGATGCAATTGCGCGGCGAGGCGGGAAAACGACAAGTCGACGGGCCACGCGTTGCCGTTGCCGAAAACGGCGGCGGCCTGTGGGGCATCGAGGAGGCCGTCTGCGCAATCTCGGTCCTGTCGCGCTGACGCCGCACACCAACGCCATCTCAAATCGCTGGCGCTTCTATCAGTGGCAGGAAAGCGGCACGGCCGGCCCGTAAGCTGCCCTTCCGCTTATCCGGGTCAACTCGGTGCTTCCGGGCGGCATGGCGACGCCGGGGCGAGACAAGATGCGCAGGATGCAGGCGACTGGCGGCCCCAGGATCGAAGGGCCGGCAACGATTCCCGGTCGCAACTTGCTGGGCCGATTGGCTGATCCCGTCGAAATCGCCCGCGCGGTGTTGTTTCCGGCGAGCGGTGCAGCAAGCTATATCACGGGCGTGGAGTTGCTCGTCGATGGCAGGTTTACGAAGGGGTGATTGATGCTCGAAATGCCAGGGAGCAGTAGCCCGCAGATTGCTTTGGATAGGCCCTCATCCACCAGTCTTGGCACGCGCGATCACATCAACCCTGCCACCGGTACGGCGCAAGCCAACGTCATGATCGCCGGGCGCGGCGCGGACCTCACAAAGGGACCGGCAGGATGTTGCACGCCATCTTTGGCATCGCGGTTGCAGTAAGTTCGGAAAATCGGTTCCGCGCGACAAAGTGGAATTCGCTTACGGGGAATCACTCCGTCGCGTCACGCCTAGCGAAAAGCCGGTGACGCTGTTGGCTGAACTTGTTCGCAAGCTGTGGGATGAGGCGGAGTCGAGGTTGAGAAGGCGATGGCGGAGCGGGTGGGATTCGAACCCACGATAGGCTTTTGACCTATACACACTTTCCAGGCGTGCGCCTTCGACCACTCGGCCACCGCTCCGCATTCGCGTTTCCGAGCAAAATCTCTTGATTTTGCGCTTAAGGAAACGGGAACGACTCAAGTCGAAGGGGGGCGGGTAGCATCACCACGCCAAGCGTTCAACGTAAAAGGGCGGCCCGTTGCCGGACCGCCCCTCCACGCTGGTTTCTGACCCGTGCGGCTTAACGCAGCAGCTGCAGGACCTGCTGCTGCGACTGGTTGGCCTGCGCCAGCATCGCCTGTGCCGCCTGGCTGAGCACCTGCGACTTGGCGAGGTTGGTGGTTTCGGCCGAGAAGTCGGCGTCGATGATCCGCGACCGCGACGAGATCAGGTTGGTCGAGGTCGAGCTCAGGTTGTTGACCGTCGCTTCGAGGCGGTTCTGCACCGCACCGAGGTTGGCGCGGTCGAGGCTGACCGACGACAGCGCCTCGTCGATCGCGGTCAGCGCGGCGTTGGCGCCTTCCTGCGTCGACAGGTCGATGTCGGCGACCTTCAATCCGCCCTTGTCCGAACCATAGCCATTCTGTTCGAAGCCGAGCTTGGTGAAGTTCGACGTCGCGCCGAAACCGAGCGAGCCGGCTTCGATGTCGATGCTCTTCGACGAGGTCAGCGACACCGTCGAATACGCCGTCTGCACGGTATCGGCGCTGTAGATCGTCGTGTCGGCGAGGCCGGTCGCGGTGTAGGCCGTGCCGGTGCCGCGCTGGGTGATGTTGCCGAGACCGAAGTTGGCCGCGACGACACCGCCGACGTTGCTGTGGCTGACGCTGATGTTGCGCCCGTCCGCCGCCGTCAGCGACAGCCCGCCCTTGCCGCTGTCGCTGGCAACGACACCGGTGAGGCCCGAGTATTTGTTGATTTCGGCAGCGACGTTCTGGCGCGTGGCCTGGGCGCTGTCGTTCTGGTCGAGCGTGATGGCGATCTGCACGCCGTTGATCGCGACGTTGGTGGCGACCGTGGTGCCGACCACCGTCGTCGGGGCCGAGCCGTCGAGCGTCAGCGAGTCGGCCTTGGCAGTGACGCCGGTCGCTGCCGTCGACGAATTGATCGCGGCGGCGATGGCGATGGCGCTGCCGGCCTTGTTGCTCGACAGTGCCAGCGTGTCGGAGAAGGTGTCGTCGGCAGCAATCGCGCCGCGGATGGCGGTGCCGTTGATCATCAGATCGCCCGAATTGAGCGAATAGGCGGTGGCCGACGTCGTGGCGACGGCGCGGGCATCCGAGTTCACCGAAGAGACACCACGCGCAAACGTGCCTTCGTGCAGCCCCGACCGGGCAATCTGGCCCGACGTGGTCGATGACAGCACGACGGGGTTGCCGTTCTGCGACACCAGGCTGAAGCTGCCCGACTGCGCGCCGGCCTTGAGCCCCGTCGATGCCGCCGTCAGCGTGCTCAGCGACACGACGATGTTGCGGCCGTCGGCAGCCTCCAGGCGGATGCCGGCCTTGTCATCGCCGGTGTCGACTGCCTTGACGCCGGTCTGGCCCGACATCAGGTTGATCGCGTCGATGGTCAGCGTGCGGCTGGCGGCGGCGTTGGTGGTGGTGGTGATCGCTGCCGAGGTAAAGCCGTTGATGGTGACGGTGCCGGTCAGCGCCGCACCGGTCATCGTCGTGCCGGTCATCACCGTCTTGCCGACGACGGCGGTGACGCCGCTCTGGTCGGCGACGCGGTTGATCGCGGCCGCCTTGGCAATCGCCGAGGCGCCCTTTTCAGCCGAAGACACGCTGTCATCGGATGCCGAAGACGCACCGACGACGACGCCGTTGATCAGCAGGTCGCTGGCAATCAGCGATTCGTTCGCCGACAGGTTCGATGCGGTCGCCTGAAAGGCGCCGGTGGCGCTGAGTGCGGCAGTCGCACCGGTGCCGAGATCGGCGGCGCGGGCCGAACCGATGCCGAACGTCACCGTCTCGCCGGCGCGGCTGCCGGTCTGCAGCTGCAGGCCCTTTGCCGAACCGTCGAGCAGCTTGATGCCGTTGAAGTTGGTGCGCGAACCGACGCTGTCGATTTCGCCGGTCAGCTGCTTGATTTCGGCCTGCAGCGCCTTGCGGTCATCGCCGGTGACGGTGCCGTTGGCGGCCTGCACAGCAAGTTCGCGCATGCGCTGCAGCATGTTGGTGACTTCGCCCATCGCGCTTTCAGCGGTCTGCGCCATGCTCATGCCGTCGTTGGCGTTGCGGATCGCCACCGAAAGACCGCGCACGTCGGCGGTCATGCGCTGCGAAATCGCGAGGCCGGCGGCGTCATCCTTTGCCGAGTTGATGCGCTGGCCGGTCGAAAGCCGTTCCATCGCCATGCTGAGGCCCATCTGGGCGGTGCGCTGGCCGGCCTGTGCCGTCAGTGCGGAGGTGTTGGTGTTGATAACGGTCATGTCTGCAATCTCCCATGCGGTGCCCCGGCCACCGCGGACAGGGGGGCCGATGCAGCTAGGGACGGCGGGGCGCGAAAATAATTAACTGTGCGGTGCGCCGCGAAAGCTGGCATGAGCGCAGCCATGGACGATCTCGCTGCCCGCATTCTCTATATCGACGCGCATCTGCTGGTGTTGAACAAGCCCGCGGGACTCGCGGTGCACCCCGGGCCGCAGACCCCCGAAAGCCTTGAAGACCACCTCTACGCGCTGCGCGAGGGCTTCCACCGGCCGCCGCAGCCGGCGCACCGGCTCGACCGCGATACCTCGGGCTGCCTGGTGCTGGCGCGCAACCCGCGCGCCCACAAGAAGCTGACGCAGCTGTTCATGGAAGGCGCCATCGGCAAGACCTATTGGGCGCTCGTCGACGGCGCGCCAGAGGGTGATGAAGGCCTGATCGATGCGCCGCTGTTCAAGGTCTCGACGCGCGAAACCGGCTGGCGGATGATCATCGACCCGCGCGGCAAGGCAGCGCGCACCCGCTGGCAGGTGCTCGAACGCGCCTCGCCGCACAACGGCAACCGCTCGACCATGGCGTTCATGCCCGAAACCGGCCGCACGCATCAGGTCCGCGTCCATGCCGCCGCACTCGGCTGTCCGATTACCGGCGATCCGGTCTATGGCGCCGGGCAGGGGCCGATGCGCCTGCACGCGCGGCAGATCGTCATTCCGTTCACGGCGGGTCAACTGCCGGTGAGTGTGATTGCGCCGTTGCCCGATGACTGGCCGGTGGGTGTGCTGACGGCTTAAAGAGCCTCCGGCGGGCAGGGCCTCAGGCCCTGCACCCGATTGAAGAAAACCGAGTCATTCCCGCGCAGGCGGGAATCCATCTTCAGCGCCGATTGGATTCCCGCCTGCGCGGGAATGACTTGAACTTTGGGTGCAGGCCTCAGGCCTGCCCGCCGGAGGCCCTTCTCTTATTCCTTCGGCTCCGTCGTCGAAATCGGCTCGACCTTCTCGACGCCCGGCAGCGCGAAGCTGCCGTCGACGATGCTGCCGCGCGGCAGATAGGCGCGGAACACCAGCACGAACGGGCCGGGCGGGATCGGCAGCCAGTTGACGGCGCGTTCGCCGAACGGCTTGGCGGACTGCAGGAACAGCTCGACCGAGCCGTTGCGATCGACGTGGAGGAACTTGGTGCGGTCGGTGATCGCGTAGCGCTTCGACGGCGTGTCATAGAAGAACAGCCGGCCGTCCTTTTCCTGCTGGTAGACGGTCAGCGACCAGAACGCGCCGATCGGCATGTTGGCGGGCAGCCGCAGATAATAGCCGGTGCCCTTGCCGGCGAGCGGTGCGCCGTCCTTGTCGACACTGGTGCGGAAATAGGCGGCTTCCTGGCGCGGCAGTGCGGCCAGCCCGCCGAGCGCGACCTTGGCGCGGGTGGCGTCGTCATCGCCGAACTGGCCGGCGTTGGCGGCCGAAATCGTCCAGCCGTTGACCGGTTCGCCTGCGGCCAGCCCGGTGCGCAATTCGGCGCGCAGTTGCGGCAGTGCGCGGTTCCACATGGCCTGTTGCTCGGGCGTCAGCTTGTCGAAGGCGTCCTTGTCGCCGGGCACGATGCCGATGTCGGCGAACTTCGCCATGCGTGCCGCGTCGTTCGCCGGCATCGGCCCGCGGCCGAGTGCTTCGTTGACGACCGCGAGGAAGGTCCGGCCATCGGGCACCAGCTTGGGTGCCGCGGTCACCGGTTGCAGGTCCTTGAGCGCGATTTCAGGCTTGAGCGAGAATTGCTTCAGGGCATCAGCGGCGTTTATCACATCGTCCTGGCCATTGACGACGACGCGCACCAGCATCCACGCATCATTGGTGGCGCTGCGCACGACGGGGATGCCGTCGGGCGCGCGGCCCTGCCAGTCGGGACCGACGAGCAGCACATTGCCGCCGACGCCGCCCATGGCATGGCAGACGGCGCAGACTTGTTTGAAGGTCTCCTCGCCTGCTTTGCCGTTGAAGGCCCAGAGCGGTGCGGATTGGTAGGCCTTTTTCAGTTTGGCGATGCTGGCTTTGGCGGCTTCGCTTGATTCGTTTACTTTGCCCCAGGTGGCATCGAGGAGGGTGTTGATCTCGGCGTGGTTCAAATTGCGCATCTGGCGGATTTGCAGGGCGCTGAGGTATTTCTTGTCGAAGGCGCCGGCTTTCACGGCAATTAGGAGTGGCAGGGCGAGTTCGGCGCGGCTGGTGAGGGTGCCGAGGGCGGCGCTGCGATCGGTGTCATTGAGTTTGGTGAAGTGTGACATCAATGCCGTGGCTGTTGCCGGATCGGCGGAACGAGAGAGAAGAGGGATGACGGCGCTGGCGAAGTCCGGTTGATCGAGGAGCTTGGCGAAGATGGGGGTGGCTTCTGTGTCGTTGACACGTTTGAGCAGATCGAAGGCGCTGCGGCGCTGGGGAAGAGGCTGTGCTGCATCGGCCAGAATGCCGCGCATCTTTGCCAGGACGGTCTTATCGCCAAACAGGGCGGAGAGCTGGTCTGCGGTTGTGCCG
>CALDHQ010000668.1 GCA_937894055.1 uncultured Polymorphobacter sp. | reverse complement strand
CTGCCCGACAAGACGATGTGGGTGGCGCACAACTACAACCATCTGATGGAGCAGCCGACGGCGTTTTATGCCGTCGCATTGGCGTTGGCGATCATGGGGATGGGCGACGGGCTCAACGCCTGGCTGGCCTGGGCCTATGTGCTTATCCGCATTGTCCACAGCCTGGTGCAAGCGACGACCAACATCGTCGGCATACGCTTCATGCTGTTCGTGCTGAGCAGCCTGTGCCTGGTTGCGCTGGCGCTGCACGCGCTGCTGGGCGCATTGCTGAACTGAGTTTCAGCAAGCGTTGTATTTCCAGTCGTAGCGCTTGCCGTCGCCGATCCATGCGGCGGCTTGCGCGATACGGCGGCTGCGCGTTGCGGCCTGTTTCGCGGTGGTCACCCATTCGAGATAGTCGCGCTGCGCGCCCGGTGGGAAGCTGTCGAAATGCGCGCGTGCGCCGTTGGTAGCGGCGAGCGCGGCAGCGAAGTCATCGGGCATGGCGATCGCCGGCTTGGCCGTTTTGAGTGGGGCGGTGCGCTTGGCACCCGCATCGATCGCCGCCACCGCGCGTGCCATCATCGCCGTCAAGGTCGCGTCATCGGGAAGGTCGGCCTCCGACGTGATGCGCCCGAACTGGCCCATCGCCGCGGTTTCGGCCGCGGGCAGCACCGCGTCGCCGACGACCTCGCGGCTCCAGAAGTTGCACGTGGCGTGCGCCTTGAAAGCAGCAAAATTGACGACCTGCACGCCCTTGTAGACCAGCGCCGGCATGCCCCATTTGATCGCCTCGACAAGGTCGGGCGACGCCTGGTGAAATGCCGCGCGCAGCCGCGTCAGAACCGGCTGCGCGAACGGCGCGGCGTTGGCGATATAGGCATCTATGCGCGGGTCGCGGGTCATCGGCAGTTCCTCCCCGCCGCGCAACATATCGCAAGTCGTACTCAATGAGAATTGTGAGAAGTTGAAGGGCCTCCGGCGGGCAGGCGTGACGCCTGCACCCAACTGCTACCGGTGCCGCATAAATCAACGCTGCCTAATTGGTCACGAAAGACAATTGGGTGCAGGCCTCAGGCCTGCCCGCCGGAGGCTCTTGCTGTTGGCCTAGCGTTCGAAAACCGCCACCAGTTCGAGATGCGGCGACCAGCGGAACTGCGCTACCGGCGTCAGCTTGACGAGCCGATAGCCGCCCGCCACCAGCGTCCGCGCGTCGGCGGCAAAGCTGACCGGGTTGCACGACACCGCGACGGCGCGCGGCACATTCGACTTCGCCAGTTGCGCGGCCTGCGACGCCGCACCGGCGCGCGGCGGGTCGAAAACGACCGCGTCGAAACGCTTCAATTCGTCGACATCCATCGGCCGCCGGAACAGGTCGCGCACCTCCGGCAGCAGCAATAGCCCCGCCCCGCGCGCCGCCGCCGTCAGCGCCGCCATCGCTGGACCGGCATTGTCGGCGGCGAGGACGCGACGGCGATTGGCGGCGAGTGGCAGTGCAAACGTCCCCAGCCCGCAAAACAGATCGGCGACACGCGGCGCATTGCCAACACCGTCGAGCACAGCCGCCGTCAATGCCGCCTCGCCGTCGCGCGTCGCCTGCAGGAACGGCGCCGGCGGCAGCACGACGGGCACGCCGCCAAAGCGCAGCACCGGTGGCTGCGCCTCGGCAATCGTCTCGACCCCGGCCGGGCCTTCGACCGACAGCCGCGCGAGGTCGTGACGCGCCGCAAAATCGGTCAGCCGCTCGATTTGCTTCAAGGTTTGCGCCGCGACATTGGCGAGCAGCACATCGACGCCGCTGTCGCTCAACGTCAGCGAGATCCCCGCCCCCTGCCCTTCACCCAGTGCCTGTGCGAGCAACGCGCGCAACGGCGCAACCAATGCGAACAGTTCGGGCACCAGCACATGACATTCGCGTAGGTCGATCAGGCTATGGCTCGAATCGGCGTTGAAACCCAGCGTCAGCGTCTTGCCGCGCCGCGTCGCGCGTAGTGCCGCACGGCGGCGGCTGCGCGGCGGCGACAGGTGCAGCGGCGCGATCTCGCCGATCTCCACGCCGATCAGCGCGCGCCGCAGCCGTTCGAGCGCCCATTCGGCGTAATAGGCGTCGCTGACATGCTGCATCGCGCAGCCGCCACAATCGGGGAAATGCCCGCAGACTGGCTTCGCATGGTTGGGACCCGGTTCGACTTCGACCTTGCCGCCGCTTTCGCGCACGTGGTCACCCGTGACGGTGGCGCGGAAATAATGGCCATCGGCAGTGGCACCGTCGCCACGTCCGGCGATACGGACGATTTCGGCCCAGCCCGTCATGTCAGGCCCTGCAAAACGGCGGGCAAAAGGTCAGCAATATCCTCGGCGATCAGCCCGGTGCCACCGCGCAGCCCGGCATCGCCGTGCAGCCAGACACCCGCACACGCCGCGTCAAACGGCGCCATGCCCTGCGCCAGCAGGCCAGCGATGATGCCCGCCAGCACGTCACCCGAGCCGGCAGTCGCCAAGGCGGGCGACGCGCGAGTGTTGACCACGGCGCGGCCATCAGGCGCGGCGATGACGGTATCTGGGCCCTTGAGCACGACAACCGTGCCGGCGCGTGCTGCCGCCGCCCGTGCGCGATCAATGCGGCTACCGGGGAGATTTCCGAACAGCCGCACGAATTCACCTTCGTGCGGGGTCAATACGGCAGCGTTTGCTAGCGCTTCGGGCACTCCGTCGCACAACGTGAACACGTCGGCATCGCACACCGCAGCCACCCCCGAAGCCAATACTGCAGCCAACTGAGCATTCGCTGTAGCATCGTGACCGAGGCCGGGGCCAACGACCACCGCACCTATTCGTCGATCGGTCAGCAACGCCGCAAGCGCCGGTGCATCGGCTGTAACCCGCAGCATCACCGCATCGAGCCGCGCGGCGTTTTCGCCCAGTGCGTCAAGCCGGCAGGCAAGCGTCGCCAAGCCGGCACCGGCGCGCAAAGCCGCGCGCGCCGCCAGTCGCGCCGCGCCACCCGCGCCTGCCGGCCCGGCAACGACGATGACAC
>CALDHQ010000667.1 GCA_937894055.1 uncultured Polymorphobacter sp. | reverse complement strand
GCTCGTATGGGACGGTCGCCCGTTCACATCGGGAGGATGTCGACCGACTTGCCCCGACCGTCCAACACAGAGCTTGGATCTCGGGGTGCTCCACGGCGCGTTTCACGTCACGGGCCTGTCCCGCCTCTCAGGCCTTCCTAAGTCGTCCGGAAATGGCCCGGCAACCCCCAAATCGGGGCCGTGTTGCCGCCCGCGTGTCTTCCGCGTTCCGCGTCGCCGCGGACGGCTGCCCGCACCACCCGCCGATTTGGGGGTTTCCCGCCTGGGCTGCGCCCGCGGTGCCGGACCACCCCCGCACGCCTCTTCACGGAGCCTGTCGCCGGGATTGGCCCGGGGACGCAAAGCTCAGGAGAACCACCATGACCAATATCGTTGTGATCGTCGGCAATGTCGGCCAGGACCCCGCCCGCCGCGTCACCCAGGGCGGCACCACCATCACCTCGCTTTCGGTTGCCACCTCGCGCCGCTGGAAGAACAGCGCGAACGAGCCGCAGGAAGAGACCGAATGGCACCGCGTCACCTGCTTCAACGGGCTCGGCGACAACGTCGCCAAATATGTCGCCAAGGGCTCGAAGGTCTCGGTGCAGGGTCGCATCCACTACACCCGCTGGACCGACAACGACGGCGTCGAGCGCTACGGCTGCGAGATCTACGCCGACGAGGTGAACTTCCTCACCAAGGCGCCCGCCGCGGCCGACGAGGCCCCCGCCGAACCCGCCGCCAAGGCACCGGGCAAGGCCAAGGGCAAGGCGAAGGAGCCCGATCTGGTCGACGACGACGTGCCGTTCTGACACCAACCCACGCGCCCCGGCGGGCTTCGCCCGCCGGGGCCTTTTTCTGCTGTCGCACGCCCAAAAATCCGCCGCAAAAGCCAAACCTGGTGAAGCCAGAACTGGTTGCGTTTGATGGACGGTGCCGTCCAAAAAGTGCGAGTTGAAAGTGGGGAGGTTCCTGCCCGTCAGCTTGTGCCGTGGGGTTTGGAAACCAGGCCGGGCGCCCCGGCCGCGCGCGCGGCCGGTTAGGCTCTATCGCTGGCGCGACCGCGCCTGCTGCGCCGTCGCGGCCCTGCGGGTGACGATCCCGGGCGCGGCTCACCGAACGACCATTATTGATCGACTGCAACGATCGCAAATGCCTGCGATCTTGGAAGGAGAGGACGCGCTCGCGCGGGGCGCAATCTCGCGCGCCGGAGACCCGTCATGACCCTTGATACCGACATGCCCGAAATCGCCATCCTCCCCTGTCTAAAGCGCGGCGAGTCGATCGAGGACGTCCGCCTCGACCGCTGGGCACCCGCGTTCGGCCCGGTTTATGCGCTACCCAATCAGGCCATGGCGCGGATGCTCAAGGTCCTCAACATCTCGACCGCTGCCTATGTCGCTGCGGTCGCGGCACGCTACGGTATCAATCTGCGCTCATCGCGCGCCCAAGGTGACGAACGCGGGCCCTGGGCGTGGCGCGGTGAACATGCCGCCAGTTGGCGGGCGATGCATGTCCGTGCCGACGGACATCGTCCCAAGTTGCTCAGTTTCGACGAGCTGTTCGAGGTGATGGAGAACGCCAGCTACGGCGGCCAATTCGCGATCGCTGCGCGGATGCCGGCAAACCTCTTCCGCGCGACAGATTGGGCGCAGCCGCTGCAGCTGTCGGGCACGATGCAGATCGGCATCATCGACTATCTCTGGGGTTCGGGACACAGCATCTCGCACCCCGGCGACCTGTTGGTCGACGGCCGGTCCACGCGCGTCGACCGCGCCAGCGACATCGGCTTCTACACCTACGACAGCTGCTGCGGCTTCGTGCTCGACTATTTCCGGATCGATGCCGTAGCGCCGGCAACGATTCCCAATGGTGCACGGCTGTGCCGCGCCCCCAGCGTCACACCGTGACGCCGCTCACCCATGCCCGCCACAACGTCCGCCGACGCCGCCTCAGGTCTGGTCGCCATGGTCCTCGCGCAGCTGCGACGCATCATCGCTCGCGGCGCTCGATCGGGTCAGGCGCGCGGATGGCGGCTTCGTCGCATGCGCCGCAACCGCAGCGACAAGCGCACGTTTCAGATCGGCCAGCGGCAACACATCGGCACCGGTCGCAAGCACGATATCGCCAAGCTCGATCGCCGCCTCGCGTCGCGCCTTTGCCTCGCGCGCCTCAAACGCCACCCGCTCGTCGCGCAGCTTTGCCAGCGCGCGTATCCCGGTCAATTTTGACATAGTCATAGGTCCACTCCGTTGAGTGCTCATCGGCCTGTGGACGCTGTCAGAATGCCAGACCGGGTTCGGCGATGCAACTTGCCCGTGATCCGTCAGATCGTCGCTGCAGTCGCGGCCGTGATGGTGAAGACCGCAAACGTCAACGGTCTCTGGGCACCACCGGGTCAGTCCATCGGCGAGAGAGAGCCCCTGACCGGAATGCGGACGGGGTAACAAGGATCGGCGGTCCCGCCAATTTTGTCTGCCCCCGTCTTCGCCTGCGCTCGCGGGCCAGACAAAATCGGTTCCCCCGCCGCCCGCGGCGCGGCGCGGCTGCGCACGCGTCCCTGCACCCCATCCGCACCCCGGTCACAGAGGGGGCTCACGCCGACGGACCACCCCGCCGGTCGCCACAAAGGAGACCGCAGATGTCGAACGCACCCCTCCAGCTAACCGCGCAAGGCGACAACGAACTGTACATGGCCGCCTATGGCAACGCTGTCGAACGCGCCCGCCATTCGGACTTCGATGTCCATATCGTCCGCGACGCCGATGGCGCCTATTGGTGTGCCGATGAAGGCGACTATGGCTGCGATACGTCGGCGTTCGCCGACAACATCGTCCACACCGTCAGCGGTCGGCTGTCGGGGATGTATTGAGGACGCAATCAGCAACGTCGCGGCTTTGCCAGCTAAGGCCCTTCAGGGGCTTCGCCCCCTTTTAATTTTGGCCTCTGCGGGGACGGCTCGGGGGGCATCGAGCCCCCGTCGCCGTCGTGATTTGAGGAATTTTGACACGCCAGATCAGGGCCAACTGTCGGGCCGCATTGGCCCAGTCGAGCCTTCCAGATTCAACACGTTAGGGCTGCGTGATCGCGTGGCGCGATGCGCGCCGATCGGCTTCGCCGCCTGGTCCAAACGGCGGACAAAACGTGCGGCCCAACATCCATGACAATCCAGCCAGACAACCCATGACAATGGGGAATGAGTGTCACACCTTATCCATCGGCGATGGGGCAAGAGATTTGCCTTTTCTTTTGCGAAATCAGTGCCTTCGTCGCAAGGTGACTTGCCAAGAAGCTGCGCCTTGCGGACAAGGCGCAAGGTGCGCGCAAGGCGCCTTGCACCAACCCCTTGATTTCGCGCCGACAATTATGGTTAGAAAATCGCGCCGGAAAATGCTATAAAGGCAGTGCCTTACGGAGCGTGAACCATGCCGTGACCCTGTGACAAGGGTTTCGGACATGGCAAGGTTACAGCAGTTCATCATCTATCTCGACGACCCCTTTGTCGCCGCGATCAAGGCCGCCGCCGAGAGGAATCGGTTGAGCGCGAGCGCCTTTGCGAAGGCGATATTGCAGCGCGAACTGGCACACGCGAACACGGATTCCGACACCATCCTGCGGTCGCTGGCCAAGCTGCAGATCGCGGTCGATGCGCTCGTCAAGCATCACCCCAATGACAAGCTCTTCGCAATCGTTCGGGAGACCCGGAGAACCCGGTTGGGGAGCACTTCCGATGAAGCGTAGCTTTGGCAATTTCACCCGCGGCAGCCAGCTGATCGAAACCTTCGGGTTGATGTTTGCCGCCGGGCTCAAGCCCATGCTGTGGGTCGTCGGCACATTGCTCTCGGTCACAGTCGGCTGGCTGATCTGGCGCGATATGGCGCAGGACGATCTCTACCGCTGTTTGATGCGGATCTACGCTTGGGCTTGGGACTATCTCAAGTTCGATGCGCACAAGCTTGTCGCGGTCACCGGCGACAATCATGAGCGTGTCAAAATCCCGATCAGCTTGGTGTCGATCTTCCCGCCGGTGAAAGCCTCGTGGCAGTTGCTGATCACCACGATCCTTCATGCGCTGAAGATCACCGCGCTGGTCGGTTTGCCGGCGTGCCTCGCCTACACCTGGGCCTCGCGTCATATCGGCAACAAAGCGCTGCACCGTAACCACGAGCGCGGTGCGACGCTTGCCCCCGTCAGCGAACTGATCCGGCAGATCACCGCGTTCAACCGGGTGACCGGCCGCGCCGAACGCAGTGAAGACTATCGCCGATTGTACGGGCCGTTCTGGCGTATCTGGGCGCCGTTTGCCAAGCGCGACGAGCTGATCGCGGAAGGCATGTACCTGCCCTATACTGTCGCCGGCGTTCCCTATCCCTGGCGCGTTGAGCAGACCCACATGTTCGCCGTCGGGACTACCGGCACCGGTAAATCGACGATGATGCGCGAACTCGCCGGGCAAATCCGCGAGCGCGGCGGCAAGGCCGTCATTTTTGATCTCACCGGCGCCTATATCGAGAGCTTCTTCGACCCCGCGCGCGACGTCATCCTGAACCCGTTCGATACGCGGTGCCCGCAATGGTCGATCTTCAATGACTGCGATACCCGCGCCGAATTCACCGCCGCCGCCGAAGCACTGATCCCCAACGACGGGGGTGGCGGCGAGCCCTTCTGGATCCAGGCGGCGCGGCTGTTGCTGATCGAGGCCTGTGTACGCCTCAAACAGAATGGCAAGGCGACCAACAAGGACCTCCACGATCACCTGATGGTCGCCGCCCTCCACCGCGTCCACCAGTTGATGCAGGAGTCGGTCGCGGCACCGCTCACCGACCCTGCGGCGGCGCGCATGGCAGAGTCGATCCGCGCGGTGCTCAACACCAACATCAACGCAATCGAATGCCTGCCCACCACGGGTCCGCAATTCTCGATCAAGCAATGGGTGCGCGACGAGCCCGAGGCCGGTTCGTTTCTGTTCATCGCCGCGCGTCATGTCGATCTGTCGACCATCCGCGTGCTGCTGACCTTGTGGATGGACACCGCGATCAACACGATGATGTCGTTGCCCCCGAGCCCGCGCAACATCCGTATCTGGTTTCTGTTCGATGAGATCGCCGCACTGCACCGGCTATCGGCAATCGAGAAGGGTATGCAGACCGCGCGCAACTTCGGCGGCGCGTTCGTGCTCGGCGTCCATACCATTGCCAAGCTGCGCGAAACCTACGGCGACGAAATCGCCGAAACGCTTGGCAGTCTGGCGCGCACCAAGCTGATTCTGGCCACCGCTGACTATACATCGGCGCAATGGTGCTCGCAGCAGATCGGCAACGGCGAATGGCGCCAGATGGAGGAGGGCTACAGCTACGGCTATGCCAACGTGCGCGATGCGGTCACGTTGACCAACAAGCGCCAGCTCGAGCCGCTGGTGCTGCCCGACGATATCGCCAAACTCCCCGACCTCAAGGGCTGGCTGGTCTACCCGCAGGGCTTTCCAGCGGCGCAGGTCAAGCTACGGATCCGCACCTGGCCGCGCGTCGCCCACGCATTCGAACAGCGTCCCGATGTCGAGGGGCCGTACAAGTCGCTCGAGCCCGCCGACGCGACTGATGACGTCTCCGCCGACGAAGGGCGAGGCATGGCCACCGACGCGACGCGTATGGCTCGCTATTACGGCCGGCTGCTCGAACGCGACGGCCTGCCCGATCCCGATCGCAAGACCATCGAAATCGAGGCCCGTCGCAACGTCAAAGCGCTTGCCGCGACCGTGAACGGTGCGACCGCCAAGGTGGCCGATGGCATCCATATCCATCACCTCAATCTGCCCACCGGCAACACACAACTCAGTCTGACGTTCAGCGTCGGCGACCTCGCCAAGACGAGCAACCCGATCGTCACAGCTGCCCCGTCAAGCACGACGGCTGACCCCACCTATAGCAAGCCCAGTCAGCTCGGATTGAACTTCGCGAACCGAAACGATGATGACGCGCCCACGCAGGAGCGATTGAACGACGGCGCGCCCATTTCCGAGGGCATCCGTCCGCACGACCCAGGACCCGCCGTGCCGCGTGTCGAGGGCGAGATCGAGGATTTGACAACCCGCGAACTCAGGCTCGCGTTCGAGAAACCGCATGGTGACCCCGAGCCCGAAGCCGATATGGAACTCGGCCAATGACCGGGTCCAACACATGGTACCGTGGCAATCGCTGCGGAAGGATCGGCTGATGATTTCGATCTCATCGGTTGCGTCTGCCGGCGCGGCTTCGAGCTATTACACCAAGGACAATTACTACACCGCCGATGCGGAGGCCGAGGTAAGCAGCTGGACAGGCGCCGGCGCGCTCGCCGCGGGTCTGTCAGGGCAGGTTCAACTCGATGGCTTCCAGGCCTTGCTCGAAGGAAAGCTGCCGGACGGCTCGATAATTGCCAGCGGCGTTGATGGCAAACATGCCCCGGGGTTTGATATGACCTTTTCGTCGCCGAAGTCGCTGTCGCTGCTCGCCTATGTCGGCGGCGACGAACGACTGCTCGCCGCCAATATGTTGGCGGTCAAATTGACTATCGCCTGGGCCGAAAAGAACCTCGCCGAGACGCGAATGAAGGGTGAGGGTGGCAAGGTCGTGCCCGTCAAAACCGGCAATCTGCTGGTCGCGCTGTTCCAGCACGACACCAATCGCAACCTAGATCCACAGGCGCATGTTCATGCGGTGATCGCCAATGCCACGCAGGGACCCGATGGCAAATGGCGGGCGCTGTTCAATGGCAAGATCTGGCAGGCAAACAGCGTGCTGGGATCGATCTATCATGCGCAGCTGCGAACCGAAGTCGAACGTCTCGGCTACAAGGTCGAGATCACCGGTAAGCACGGCCAGTTCGAGATAAGTGGCATTTCCCGCGAGGCAGTGATGGCGTTTTCGACGCGCCGGCAGGAGGTGCTTGCCGCCTACAACCAGCTGACCTGGCGGAATGAAAAGACGCGCAATGCGGTGACGATCAAAACACGCGCGAGAAAGCAGGCCGTCGAAAATCGGGCCGATTTGTACACTGAGTGGCGTGACCGCGCGGCGAAGCTGGGTCTCGATCTGCCGGGTATGGTCGATGCCGCACGTTTGCGTTTCGCTACCGGCAAAGATTTGTGGGAGCGCGCGATCGGTGTCGTGCGCAACGCCGGCGAGAGGGCGATGTTGATCGCCGGATATATTCGCGTACGGCTCGGTAGCGGTCAAAGCGATCCATTGGCGCCAGTTCGTCCGTGGACGATGACGCCACCCGAGATTGCAGCGGCCGTATCAGTCGCGTCAGCGATCCGGTCGCTCAGCGAACGCGAAGCCGCCTTCACCACACGGGCGCTGACCAAGGCTGCGCTCGATCTCGGCCTTCCGATCACCGTCCAGGACGTCGAGCGACAGGTGGCGGCGCTCAAGCGCGCCGGTCAGCTGGTTCAGGGTCGCGACAACCAGCGCGACATGCTGACCACGCCGGGCGCGATCAGCACCGAGCGCAAGTTGCTCGACCTGGTCGCCGCCAGCCGGGGACAAGCTTCGCCGGTGATCCCGGCACCCGAGCTGGCGGGGGCCCGCCTGCAGGCAGCGGCGCGCGAACAATTGGGACATCCACTCAACCTCGGCCAGGAAGCCGCTGGACGGCTGCTGCTGGCCTCGACCGACCGCATCGTCGCGGTCCAGGGCGTTGCGG
>CALDHQ010000666.1 GCA_937894055.1 uncultured Polymorphobacter sp. | reverse complement strand
GGTGTCGGCAAAGGAAGTTTGTCTGGTTATCGGCGCCGGTGAAGGCGCCGGTGCCGGCATCGCCCGGGCGTTTGCGGCGGAAGGCATGGCGGTGTGCATGACCCGGCGCGCGCGCAGTCTGGACCAGCTCGAAAAGCTTGCCGAAGCCATTCGCAGCACCGGCGGCGAAGCGCATGCGTTTGGCGTCGACGCGCGCTCCGAGGAAGAAACAATCGAGCTGTTCGCGACAATCGAACGTGACATCGGGCCGATCAGCGTCGTGGTGTTCAACATCGGCGCCAACGTCCAGTTCGGCATCCGCGAGACGACGACGCGGGTTTTCACCAAGGTCTGGGAAATGGCATGTCTCGCCGGATTCCTCGCCGGCCGTGAGGCGGCGCGTGTCATGGTCCCGCGCGGCAAGGGCACCATCATCTTTACCGGGGCGACCGCCAGCATTCGCGGGCGTGAAAACCTCGCGGCGTTTGCGGCCGCCAAGAACGGCCTGCGCGCCGTTGCCCAGTCGATGGCGCGCGAGCTCGGGCCGCAGGGCGTGCACGTCGCGCATGTCATCTGCGACGGGGCGATCGACGGGGTGTTCACCAGGTCGCGGATTGATGATGTCACGCCGCTGCTGGACGACGATCTCATCCTGAAGCCCGACGACATTGCCAGCAACTATGTCATGCTGCACCGGCAGCAGCGCTCGGCATGGACACACGAACTCGATCTGCGCCCGTGGCGCGAAAAATGGTGAGGAGCCCCGACATGAACAAACCAGTCGTCGAATTCATCTTCGATTTTGCCAGCCCGAACGCGTATATGGCGCTGAAAGTCTTGCCGAAAATCGCCAGCCAGAACGGCGCGGAAATCAAACTGTTCCCGTGCCTGCTCGGCGGGATTTTCAAGCTGACCGGCAATCAGGCGCCGTTCAACGCATTTGCGGGCATCAAGGGCAAGCTCGAATACGAGCGCCTCGAAATGCAGCGTTTCATCGAGCTGCACAAACTGCAGGCGTTCCGGATGAACCCGCACTTCCCGATCAACACGCTGGGGCTGATGCGCGGCATGGTTGCGGCGCAGCACATGGGGGTCGCGAACGAATATCTGGACATCGTGCTCGGCGGGATGTGGGAAGCCGGCGAAAAAATGGATGACCCGGCGGTGTTTCTCGCTTGCTTGAACAAGGGTGGCCTCGACGGGCAGCGTTTGATCGAGCTCGCCAACAGCCCTGACGTCAAGGCCGAGCTGGTGGCCAACACCGATGCAGCAGCCGCACGCGGCGTGTTCGGCATTCCGACGTTCTTCGTGGGTGACGAAATGTTCTTCGGCAAGGAACGCATCGGCCAGATCGAGGACCTGTTGAAGCGGATGGCAGCCAGCGCCTGAATTTTTGAATTGCCATCGTCATGCAGACGTATGGCGACCGAAGGAGCACAATGATGTCCGACATGTCCGCAGGCCGCGTCTACACCGAACGGCACGACCATATCCTGAAGATCGTCATCGACAATGTGGCGAAGAAGAACGCCTTCAGCCCCGAGATGATGGCGCAGCTTTCCGATGCGCTGACGCTGCTTGAAAATGACGATGACCTTTGGGTCGGCGTCCTGTGCGCCGTCGGCAGCGCCTTTACGGCGGGCCTCGACATGCCGAAGTTTTTCGGGCCCACCGCCACGGTAAAGCCTGACCCCGAAGGCAACATCGACCCGTTCGGGCTGGCCAACCAGTGCACCAAGCCGATCGTCACCGCGGTGCAGGGGATTTGCTACACCATCGGCATCGAGCTCATGCTGTCGGGCGACATCGTTGTCGCGGCAACCGACGCGCGCTTTTGCCAGATGGAAGCCAAGCGCGGCATCGCGCCGTTGGGCGGCGCGCACTTCCGCTACATGACGCGCGCTGGCTGGGGCAATGCGATGTACCACCTGTTGCTGTGCGACGAATTCAGCGCTGCCGAGGCCTATCGCATCGGCATGGTCCAGGAGCTTGTGGCGCCCGGCGAACAGATCGACCGCGCCATGGAGCTCGCCCGCATCATCGCCGCGAACGCCCCGATCGGCATCCGCGTCACCAAGACCGCCGGCCGCAAGTTCATCGAGGCCGGCGAGCAAGCCGCCATCGACGCGATACCGGGCATCAAGGACCAGGTGATGAACAGCGCCGATGCCGCCGAAGGAATCAAGTCGTTCGTCGAACGCCGGTCGGCAGTGTTTCTGGGCCGGTAACGTTTTATCGATGCGCCGGCATCGGAATGCGCGCGTGATTCAGTAAACGGATGCCGCACCATTCTGCGGTGCGGCACCGAGATTTTTTTGACCCGCGCCTAGCGCCGGCTGCCGGCGACCAGTTCGAGCGGGGTTGCGGCCTTGCCCCAATAGGTGTCGCGGATCAGGCGCTTGTAGAGCTTGCCGGTCTGGTGGCGCGGCAGTTCGGCCATGAAGTCGATGCGGCGCGGCGATTTGACGTGCGACAGGCGTTCGCGGAGCCAGGCCGAGACTTCGGCGGCGAATTCGGGGGTGGCGTCGGCCCAGTCCATCGGCTGGATGACCGCGACAACTTCCTCGCCCATTTCCTCGTGCGGGGCGCCGACGACGGCGACATCGGCGACTTTGGGATGACCGATCAGCAGGTTTTCGATTTCCTGCGGGTAGATGTTCACGCCGCCCGAGATGATCATG
>CALDHQ010000665.1 GCA_937894055.1 uncultured Polymorphobacter sp. | reverse complement strand
GCCAGCCTTGATGTCATGCTCAGTGGCCGCACGGCGGTGACGGTGACGCCGGCGTAAGGGGGGTAGAGCGGTAGAGCCTCCGGCGGGCAGGGGTGACCCCTGCACTCGATTATTTCGGCAGCGCGCTAATCATAGTGTTCGATGTCTTCGCCGATGATGGCGAGCCAGTCGTGCTTGCGGGCTTCGTAGACTGAGTATTCGGGCGGGGGAAAATTTGGCTCGGCGAACGCCCCGATCGGGATCGCGGTGACGCCGGGCATCGCTTCGATGGCATAGGCGACGGTCGCCCCGCACGTGCCGCAAAACCGGAAGGTGCCGCGCTTGCCGCTGTCCGACAGGCGCGACCATTCGCGAAATTCACCGCGCATTTCGACGTCCGCATCGTTCCACCGTGCCTGCGCCGCAAACGCACTGCCGCTGCGCTTCTTGCAATCAAGGCAATGGCATACCGAAATGCGGAAAGGTTCACCGGTGCAGACAGCACTCAGCTGGCCGCAGCCGCAGCTTGCGATGCGCACCGTCATGTCCGCTCACCCCAGATAGAAATCGATCGTCGTCACCACCCGCACCTTCTGGAACGGTGACGCGCTCGCCGAGGCGCCCGAACTGTCGCCGTCGCGCGGGATGATCGAGAAATAGCCCTGGCTGGCGGACTTGATCTCGCCGACGCCGGCGCCCGAGTCCTTGGCGAACTGCTCGGCGCCTTCGCGGGCGTTCTTGGTGGCGGCGGCAATCATCGGCGGCTTGACGTCGTTGAGCTTGGTGAAGCTGTAGACCATGCCGCCGCTGTCGGAATCGAACACCACGCCCTGGCGCATCAGCTCGGCCTGCTTGGCGAACGCGGCGCGGGCTTCCATGACCTTGGTGGTGCGCAGCTGGATCTTGCGGCGGATGGTGATGTTGGGGCGGCCGTTGCTGTCGCTGTACTGGTTGACGCTGATGCCGCCCGATTCGATTTCGTCGTCGGCAAAGCCCTTGGCTTTCAGGAACGCCATGACGCGGTCGCCGTCGCTGTCGGCCTTGGCCTGCAGGCTGGCGAGGTCGCTGCCGACCGCCGAGGTGTTGATCGTCCAGGTCGCGAGGTCGGCGGTGACGTCGCGTTCCGCCAGCCCGCGCACCGTTACCGAACGGTCGGCGAACTTGGCGCGCGTCAGCCCGTTGCCGAGAACCCAGCCGCCGATGATCAGCCCGACCGCGAGCACCAGCGCCGCGATGATGGCGTTGGGGCCGGGCAATTGGCTACGAGGTGCATCGTCGGTCATGGCGGGCCTTTGCGTAGGGGCATTTTGCGGTCTAATGATGCCCGACGTTTGAAACGGGAGCAACCATGGCGCGCAGCGATTTCACCTTCTTCTACCCCAAGCGCGTGCGCTTTGCCGAAATCGACGCGCAGGCGGTGCTGTTCAACTCGCGCTACCTCGAATATTTCGACATCGGCATCGTCGAATATTGGCGCAAGGTCGGCATGTATGCCGAAATGGGGCTGACCGGCGGGATGGAGTTCCACGTCGCCAAGGCCGGCGTCGAATACAAGGCGGCGATCCTGCTCGACGAGATGGTCGATATCTGCGTGCGCACCGCGCGCATCGGCACCAGTTCGATGACCATTGCGTTTGAACTGCACGGCGCCGGCAAGGACGACCTGCGCGCTACCGGCGAGGAAGTGCAGGTGCACGTCGCCGAAGTGCGTGGCCGGCCGACGCCGATCCCGCAGAACATTGTCGACATGTTCGAAAAGTTCGAAGGCCGCCCCCTGCGCACCGGAGTTCCCGCATGAAATACCTCCACACGATGATCCGCGTCAGCCATGTCGAGGCGACGCTGGCGTTTTTCGAACTGCTCGGCTTGAAGGAACTGCGCCGCGTCGACAGCGAGGCCGGGCGCTTCACGCTGATCTTCCTCGCCGCCCCCGGCGACGAGGACGCGCAGGTCGAACTGACGCACAATTGGGACGAAGCCGGCTACACCGGCGGCCGCAACTTCGGCCATCTCGCTTATGCCGTCGATGATATCTACGCGAGTTGCCAGCGCTTGATGGACGGCGGCGTCACCATCAACCGGCCGCCGCGCGATGGTCACATGGCGTTCGTCCGCAGCCCGGACGGCATTTCGGTCGAGCTGCTGCAGGCCGGGACGCGGCTGGCGCCCGCCGAGCCGTGGCTGTCGATGCCCAATACCGGGAGCTGGTAAAATGATCGAAGTCGTCCAGGTGCCCGTGCTGAGCGACAACTACGTCTATCTGGCGCACGACGCGGCGAGCGGCGAGACCACGGTCATCGACCCCGCGGTCGCCGAACCGGTGCTCGATGCGGCCGCCGCACGCGGCTGGAAGATCACGCAGATCTGGAACACCCACTGGCACCCCGACCACACCGGCGCCAACCTGGCGATCAAGGCGGCGACCGGCTGCACGATCACCGGACCGGCGGGCGAAGCGGCGAAAATCCCCGGCATTGACCGCGCGGTGGCGCAGGGCGACAGCGTCGCGCTCGGCGCGCAGGCGTTCAGCGTCATCGATTGCGGCGGGCACACCGCCGGCCACAATGCCTATTACGAAAGGGCCTCGAAGACGCTGTTCTGTGGCGACACGCTGTTCGCGCTCGGCTGCGGCCGGGTGTTCGAAGGCACCGCAGCGCAGATGTTCGACAGCCTGAACAAGC
>CALDHQ010000664.1 GCA_937894055.1 uncultured Polymorphobacter sp. | reverse complement strand
GGCCTTCGACAAGAACGACATCATGCGCGCGGCGGAGCTGCCGATGCGCGTCTGCCGGTTGAGTTGGATGGAGGAGGGTGTCAGCGGCTCACCGCTCACCATCCATTCGCCGCCCGTGGTGAAGACCCAGACGCTACCGTCGACATCGCCAATTTTGGCCTTGAGTCCCGACAGGCTGGCGCGCAGGTCGACCTGCGGTGTGACATACCAGCCGACCGAGGCGCCAATCAGCGGCATCGGAACTGTGGTTGACGGATTGTAGGCGACATCCTTGGTGACCGTCGTCGCGCCACCGCCGGTGCCCGTGGTTACATTTGCCGTGCCCGAAAGATCGACGCTGAACTTGTTGGCATACAGCCCGATCAGGCCGGCGATTTCGAGATCGTCGTGCTTGACGAAGGAATATTGGTAGGTCGCGAACAGGAACCGGTTATGCGTTTCGGCATCGAGCGTGGTCGGTGGGTTGAGCGTGTCGTCACCAATGGTGATGGTATCGTTGATCGTAACCTCACGCTTCTTCTTGGTCGTAAAATATATGCCCGACAGGCGATTGCGGTTGAGGAAGCGCCATTCAGCTCCGAAGAACACGTTGCCGGCATTCTTGCTGCCGTTGCCGCTGCTGAGATCGATTGGCGTGCCATTGTTTGTCGTTCCATTGAGACCAACACTGGCATCGAAACTGGCCAGAATACCGCCAACGGTGAGTTTGAAGTCGTAATTGGTTCCCAAATTCGATTCAGCGGCAAATACGGACTGCGCCGAAAATATGATCGCCAAAGTGGTGGCGAGCCGAAGTGTAGCCTTTGAGTACGTTTGCACTTTTGAATTCCTAATGTTGCCTGCAGAAGCTCAGGTCGTGGAGAAATGCCCGCGCTAGATCAGCGCGGAGCGGCAGCTAACCTCGAAACGCAACAGCGGCCAACGCGAGCGCACCGAAGGCTGCCATCAATCGCGCCGCCCAAACTGACATCGATTTAGGCATGCCGGGATATTGCACCGCAAGCAGCGCAAGGTCGCGCCGGTGTTCGGCCATGCCCATCACCAACGAAAGCATGCCGGTTCCAATCAGGATCGCGCCGAATCCGCGGGGACCGATCAGCGACGCGCTGATGCCGTTACCGGGCAGTTCGAGTTCAAAGAACTTGTACACGGCAAAGCCGAACGTGATCAGCGAGGTGCCCGTCCGGATCCACGCCATCATGGTGCGCTCATAGGCAACACGGGTACGTTCATAGGCAAGCATCGTGCCGGTTTCGAGTGGCGCTGCAATAGTCGCGCTTGTCATATCTCAACTCTCCATTTCGTGACGATGGCTGTGGCCCGGCAATAGGCGGCAATCTGCAGCCAATCGGCATTTTGTCAGGTCGCTGGGTCTCAACCGATCCCCATCGCCTTGAGCGAATTCTGTATGACCAACAGGCCCAGCGCGACCTGGATGACGCCAAGAACCGCGCCCACAATCGGCAGAACCACGCCCAGCAAAGGCAGGATGTAGCGTGTGGCGATCATCGCCAAGAAGTTCAGCGCCATGATTGCCGCCATGATTGCGCCGATCATCAATTGGCCGTGACGGTCGGGCGCAAGCGCCAGCAAGACGACCAGCGTTGCAATTCCATAGGGCGTCACAATTGTCGGGAAGGCCAGCGGCGACATCGCAACCTTCAACGACGGGGCCGCCGCTACACCGCCGGTAGCGGCCGGATGCGTGTCGTGCGGTGCGAACTGCTGGAGTATGGGTATCAGTGCCACCAGGAACAGGATGATACCGCCAGCAAGCGCGAGAACCGGCACAGGGATGCCATAGCTGTTGAGCTGGCTTTGGCCGACCAACGCAGCAACTACCAATGCAGCACTGGCAAACAACGTGGCACGCGCTGCGATCCGCCACGTCAGCGCGGTGTTTGCACCGCGCGTGATCGCCGCAAACGGTGCGATGATCTTTACCGGCCCGAGCATGAGAAACAGAAACAGGAAAATCTGCGCGACTGGAAACTGCTGCATCTGCAACTGTCCGGCGAGCGTCACCGGCTCCCGCGCTGGCTGGGCATAGACAGCGCCAGCCATGCTGGCGAGTAGCAGCATGCCAACCACCAAGGACCGGCTATTTTTCAATGGGACCACCCGCAGCAACCCAGTCCTTGAATCCGCCGAGATTCCGGACATCGGTGTAGCCCATCGCTTTGAGCGTCGTCGCGGCGAGCGTCGCGCGCTTACCAGAAGCGCAATAGAGCAGGATGATCTTGTCCTTGCGCAGCGCCGGATTGTAGCGCGGCGATTCAGGATCAAGGGTGAATTCGAGATGGCTGCGGCTGGCGACGACCGCGCCCGCGAACTTCCCGGTTTCCGCGACCTCGCTCGCTTCGCGCACATCGACGGCGATTGCCGCACCGCTGGCCAGCAGTTTCATCGCTTCTTGCGGCGTGATCGCGGGGGCGGCGCTACGACCTGCTGCCATCAGCTGGTCGAGCGTTTCGGGTGCCGGTACGGCCGTCGTCGCAGCGATACCGGCGTGCGACGTCAAAGCGATGTTCGCTGTTACGGCTACTACCAATATCCATCGCTGCGATGCTTTACGCATCGCCAGTTCCTCCCATGCCTTCGACCGCTCCACCTGCCGCTACCCAGTCGTCGAAACCTCCCAGAATACGGACATCTGGGTAGCCCATGTCCTTGAACGTCTTGGCCGCCAACGTCGCACGGCCGCCCGATCGACAGTAAACGAGGATAGTCTTTTTCGGGTCGAGCCCCGCCACGAAGCCAGGCGATGCGGGATCAATCTTGGCCTCGAGATGGCCGCGGGGCGTGCAGAGCGCGCCGGTGACCTTGCCGCTCGCCGCAACCTCGCTGTCATCGCGCACATCGACGGCAATTGCGGTGCCGGCAGCAAGCAGGACCTTGGCTTCGGCCGGTGTTATCGACGGGGCAGCCGTACGCCCGGCCTCCATCAGGTCTTTGAGTGTTGTCGCCATTTTTCGTTCCTTGCTGGAAGCGGACGGCTCCCGCCGCGATGGGCGGGAGCCGCCGAAGTCAACCGAGCTTTACGCCCGACGCCAGCGGCGCCGCTGCAGACGGCAGCCGCGCGCCTGACCGCTTGTGCCATTCCTCCTCGAGAAGTTCGCGCGCTGCGGTTTCAAGGAATTCGGGGGCGGCCCATTTGCCGACATCGAAATCATTCTTGATGTAGCCGTGGCTCAGCATGAACTCCTTGCCGATATCGATCGACTGAAGGTTTTGCGCCGACAGGTTGGGGACGAGGTCGATGTCCTTGATCCCGCGATAGGTATCTTCGACGTCGAGATAGAAGGTCTGCCGGTCGAGAATTGCCGCGGCAGCGTGCTTGTGGTCATTGCCCCAGCGGCCAACCTTGATCATCCCCTTCATGAACGCGACCACCAGCTCGGGATGCTGCTCGGCCATGACGTCCGAGCAGGTGATGACGGCAGGCACATTGGCGACCTGCAGCGTCCAGTCGGGATAGCGCGACAAATCTTCGATCATCTTGAACTTGCCGGTCGCTTCCTGGAGATGCTGGAACGGCTTGCTCTGCGTGTAAATCGCATCGACGAGGCCGTTTTCGAGCGCGGTTTCGAGCGGCCGGAAGGCGAGATCGTGCTTGTGGTCGCGCTTCAACCATAGCTCCGACGGGTTCTCCATGGGCGCCAGCATTTCCGGCTTGTCGTACCAGTCGTCGGCGTACGGGAACTCGACGATCTCGATGTCGGCGCGGGTCATGCCGTTGACGCGCAGCATCAGCTCGATGCCTTGCTCTTCCTGAATCCGCCACCAGTCGTTCTTGATGCTGTTGAGGCTCTTCGACAGGCCCACCTTCTTGCCCTTGAGTTCCGTCATCCGGTAGATGTCGTCGCGGGCACGGACGACCATGCAGCCGCCTTCATAGACATGCGTCGCGCCGAGCAGCCGGGTGCGACGGATATCGGCATGCACGTGAATTGGTGGAAACAGCCCGCCGAACCGGATCAGGTTATCGAGATTGTGGATATAGTGCGGGTACCAGTCATTGCCCCGGCACGACCGCAGGAAGCCGTATTCCACGCCCATCTTCTTGTATTCTTCGCGCGTCCAGCCGAGTTCCTGATCAATGTTGCTCGCCGATACTAGCGGGCAGTTGGTGTAGAAGACCTGCTTCCAGTCCAGTGGGACGGTGTTAAACTTATGGTCTGCATTCGTCATGACGGCCTCCTTCGCTGATGTCGGGTTCTGCAGCGCACGTTGTGTGGCGGCACCCGGTCAGGCAGACATAGGCTAGGAATCGATTGATTTCTTACCCTTGGGGGACATTTTGTTATCCCTGTGGGCCATAGGTATTCTTACCTAAGTCGCATTACTGACGCGGCAGATTCGCCCGGGCGGCAGCTAGCATGTCAGTTGCGCGTCGACGGCCCGGCTCCTGCCGCATCCGGCAATAGCCAGCGGCGGCGCCACCGAGAAAATCCGCTGAGATGTGCGAAGCCGAGTAAGTGTGCTGCTTCGGTCAGCGACCGATGCTCGGCGCCGATATAGTTGCCGGCCAGCTCGATGCGGGTCTGCTGAACTTGATGTTCGAAATTCGTGCCCTGCGCCGCCAGTTTGCGATGCAAGGTGCGCCGGCTCATGCCCAGGCGCTGTGCTACAGTGATCGCTTGGCAATTTCCGCCGGGCAGCATCTGGCGGATCAGCGTGCGGACCTTGGCCGCAAAATCCGGGCCGCGTTCGCCTTCGACAAATTCAAGGTAACGAGCGAGTTCATGCGCCGAGACCGGATCGGCATCGGGAATTTCGGCCGCAAGATCCGCAGCCTTGACGACAAGCATCGTGCGCTCCTGTTCGAACAGCGGCGCATGACCGAAGGTACGCGCATAGCGCGCGGCTTTAGCCATCCTGCCATGGCTGAAGCACACCATTTCCGGCCGCCAATCCGCACCGAGAAAGCGGTGCAGCAGATTGACGAGCACCGCGACAGTCAGTTCCATCGCCTGGCGCACATGGGTGTCGAGTGGATGTTCGATTGCAGGCAAGAGAAGGACCAAATCGTCGCTGGTCTCGAACGCCATCGAAACCCCCTCCACATGCGCCCAGATATGGTCGGTCAGCATCCGCAACGCCCGCCCTACATTCGGCTGTTCGCGCATGACCAGGCCGATAGCGCCCAGCGTAGAGAACCGACGCTTTTCGGCCATGCGCAGTCCCAGGTCGGTGATGCCAAACCGAAGTGCTGTGGATTCGAGCAGCTCGAAGGCCGCATTCGACGATAGCTTGATGTCGGGATCTGTCAGGCACTCGGCCGGCAAGCCAGCTTCACAAACAAGGCCGCGCGCCTCAAGGCCGAATTCCTCGACGACCTCTCGGTAGCCCTGCAAAATTGCACCGCGCGATAGGTTCGACACAGGCTACGCCAATCGCCGAAGGCGAGGAAACATGATGTGAAGCCAGCCGCTTGGCATTATGGGTCCCAATGTCCGCTTGAAGCAAAATGACACGCTTTGCGTGATGTCGCAAATTGGGCCGTTGCACGAACCCGCTCCGCGGGATGGGCGTGTGTGGATGGCGGTAGGTAAGTGCGCGATCGCCCGGCCTGGTTGAGCGACTCCTGAGGTAGGC
>CALDHQ010000663.1 GCA_937894055.1 uncultured Polymorphobacter sp. | reverse complement strand
AGGCCTGAGGCCTGCACCCGATTGAAGAGCGGCAAAAAAATGGGTGCAGGCCTCAGGCCTGCCCGCCGGAGGCTCTTTTTCCTCACCTGCCGCAGTGCGGAATAATTGGCGAACGCGCGCAATCCTTCTATGCTAGAAACTCGCGGAAGGGGCGATTTTGACCACAACAGTGCCGACCAAACCTCGGGTATTCCTGTCGTATGCACGGGTTGACCGCGCGCGCGTCGCGAAGCTCGCGGCGGCGCTGACCGCGGCGGGGCATCAATTATGGTGGGATACCGCGATCGAGGCGGGGTCGGCGTTCGCTGCCGATATCGCGCGCGAGCTTGATGCGGCCGATGTCGTGGTCGTCGCCTGGTCGGCGGCGTCAGTCAAATCGGCATGGGTGCTCGATGAAGCGGGCGCCGGGCGTGACCGCAACCGGCTGGTGCCGGTGCTGCTCGACGGCACGCCGCCGCCGCTCGGGTTCCGCCAGTTGCACGCCATTGATCTTTCGAACGGCCGCGAGCGCAAGCCTGCCGGTGCCGCCGAACTGGTGCGCGCCGTTGAACGCGTCGCCAGCGCCCTGCCGCTCGAACCGGCGGCGAAGGTCGCGCGTGCTGCACCGAAATTGCTGCCATGGCTGGTTGGGCTGATCGCACTGGCGCTGGTCGCGGTGCTTGGCTGGCAGATGCTGGGGCCGAAATTCACACGCAGCGATGACAAGCCGGTCGTCGCGGTGCTGCCGTTCCTCGACATGTCGGCGGCCAAGGGCGAGGCTTATTTTGCCGAAGGCCTGGCCGAGGAGATTCTCGACACGCTGGCGACCGATACGCGGCTCAAGGTGCTGGGCCGCACCACGGCGTGGGCGATGCGCGACAAGGCCGGCGACCCGGCGTATCTGCGCAGCAAGTTCGGGGTGACGCGGCTGCTCGAAGGCTCGGTGCGCGGCGGCGGCGCTGATTCCGGCGGGCGGGTCAAGGTGTCGGTCCGGCTGATCGATACCAAAGACGGTGCCGAAATCTGGTCGCAGGTCTTCGACCGCAGCGAAGCCAATGTGCTCGCGGTGCAGGAAGAGGTGGCGGCGGCCGTGGCGGCGCAGCTGGCGGGGCCGGCGAGCGGTGACGGCAAGGCCGCACACGCCGATGCCAGCAGTGTGCCGCCGCGCGTTTACGAAGACATATTGGTGGCGCGCCAGCTCATCCGCACGCGCCAGGCCGATGCGTTGCAGCGCGCCCGCGTACTCGCCGAAACGGCGGTGGCGGCGGCGCCGAACTACGCACCGGCCTATGCTGCGCGCTCGACGGCGCTGGTACTGCTGACGCTGTATGGTGACTTGCCGCTGCAACCGGCGCTGACCGACGCGCGGCGCGATGCCGAACGCGCGGTGGCGCTCGATCCGCGGTTGTCGGAGGCCTATGCGGCGCTCGGCAATGTACTGATTTCATTGAATGACCCGCCTGGCGCGATTGCCGCGCTGACGCGCGCGGTCAAGCTACGGCCCAACAACTCCGAAGCGCGAATGCTGCTCGGCAGGGTGATGATGGACAACGGCCAAGTCAGCCACGCCATCACCGAACTGACCGCGGCGGTGGCGGCCGACCCGTTGTGGACGACGCCGACGGTCAATCTGATCCGCGCCTATGGGCTGGCGAACCAGCCGGCGAAGGTGTGGGACGTCGAACGCAGCTTCCGCGCCTTGTCGCCCGATCCGGCGGACGCCGAGCTGGTCGAAAGCGACGCGGCGATGGCGACCGGCGATTTTGCCCGCGCGCTCCAGCTTGCCGAGACGGCGCTGCGCCGCAACCCCAAGTCGACCAATGCGATTTCGAGCCGCAACAATGCGCTGTTGCCGCTGCTCGGCGTCGACCAGATTCCGCTGACGCAGCGCATTTACTGGCCCGATGCCTATTGGCAGGCGCTGTCGGGGCGCTGGGACGAGGTCGCGCGGCTGCTGCTGCAGCAGGGGCGTTCAGTCTGGGATGATACGCTGCAGATCTACCTGATGTCGTATGCGCTGACCGATCTCGGACGCGGCGCCGATCTGGTAGCGAGCTTTGACGCGCGCTTTGCCAGCATCGCCGAATATACGACCTCGCCCGCGGCATCGCCCGGTGGCGCGAATCTGATCGCCAGTGCCATGGACAAGGCTGGCCGCAGTGCCGATGCCACGGCGCTGCGCGGCTTTGCGCGGGCGCGGATGGTGCGCAACGAAGCCGGCGGGCTGTCGCCGTCGTGGAATGCTGCCGATTGGGCGACCTTGCTGCTGGCGGGCAATGACCGTGCCGGTGCGGTTGCCAAGCTCGAGGACGGGCTGACGCGCAACTGGGCCGATGTGTGCAGCGGGCCATTCTGGATCGGCGACCTGTGGCCATTGAAGCCATTGCGCGGCGACGCGCGCTTCGACCGCGTGCTCGAGCGCTGCCGCACCGCCGTCAACAAGCAGCGCGCGCAGGCCGGTCTGCCGCCGGCGACGCTGAAGTAGCGCGAAGCCGGGAAATTTGACGGGAGATATTGCGATGCGTCGATTGGGAATGGCCGCCGGGCTGGTGCTGCTTTGGGCCGCGGCACCGCTGGCAGCGCAAACGCCGCCGCCTGCTGCTGCCGATCCTGTTGCTGCTACGCCCGCCAATGATGTTGTAACACCCGCCGCGCCGCCAGCGGTGACCGCGCCGCCCGCACCGCCGGTGCGCAAGCCCGCTACGACCAATGTCGTGATGACCACCAGCGCCGGCACCATCGTCATTGCGCTTGAAACCGAGCGCGCACCGGCCACGGCGGCGAACTTCCTGCGCTATGTCGATCAGAAGCGCTACGACGGCACCACCATCTACCGCGCCATGAAGCTCGGCAAGGACGGCCAGTACGGGCTGATCCAGGGCGGCATTTCGGGCAATCCCAAGCGCGCGCTGGCCCCCGTTGCGCATGAATCGACCGCCAAGACCAGCCTGACGCACGACGACGGCGCGATTTCGATGGCACGCTCCACCCCCGGCTCGGCGACCGGCGACTTCTTCATCACCATCGGCCCGATGACCGGCCTCGACGCCGACCCGGCCGCCAAGGGCGACAATGCGGGCTTCGCGGTATTCGGCCGCGTCGTCGAAGGCATGGACCTGGTCAAGAAGATCCAGCATCTGCCGACCTCGCCAACACTCGGCGCCGGCGTCATGAAGGGTCAGATGCTCGCCGATCCGGTCAAGATCCTGTCGGTCAAGCGCGCCAAATAGCTCAGCTTTTGACCAGCCCGTGCGCGATCATGCTGTTCGCGCAATCGACAATCGACTCGGCCGCCGGACGCGGCACCCAGCCGAGCACGGCCTTGGCGTGGCTGGCGTCGCAGATGCGCGCCTTGCCGAGTTCGGGCAGCACCATGCCGACGGTCTTGTCGAACTTGCCGACGAGGCGCAGCACGAAGTCCGGCAGGCCGCGCGTCGGCACGCGCTTCGCCTGTTGACCGAGCCGGTCTTTCAGGATCGCGGCAATGTCCTTCATCCACAGGAACTCTCCCGCGCACAGGAAGCGTTCGCCGTTCATGTCCGGCGCGGTCATGGCGCGGACATGCGCGTCGGCGATATCGCGCACATCGACAATGGCGAAGCCGAAGTTGGGCAGGCCGGGCAGTTCGCCGTTCATCAGCTTCGAGATGATTTCGAGCGAAGCCGAATAGTCATTGCCGAGTACCGGCCCGAGCACGGCGCCGGGGTTGATGGTGGCAAACTCGAGCGTGCCGCCCTCGCGCGCCATGAAGTCACGCGCGGCGCGTTCGGCGATGACCTTCGAGCGCACATAGGCATAGGTGTCGGGGTGCGCCGGATTGGTCCAGTCGGCTTCGGTAAAGACCTGCCGCGCGCCGTCCATGCCGTAGCAGATGGCAGCGGTCGACGACGTCATGACGACGCGCTTGACGCCGGCATCGCGCGCCGCGCGCAGTACGCGCAGCGTGCCCTCGCGTGCGGGCACGACGATTTCGTCATCATGCCTGGGATTGGCGGCGGGGATCGGCGAGGCGATGTGCAGGACATAATCGACGCCCTTGGCGGCATCGGCCCAGCCGGCATCATGCGACAGGTCGGCGGCGACGAGTTCGAGCTGGTCGGCGCTGATCCCGAGCGTCTTGTGCAGCCCGGCGCTCTTGGCGGGGTTGCGCACGGTGCCGCGCACGCTCCAGCCGTCGCGCAGCAACTGCTGGATGGCGAAGCCGGCGATATAACCCGATGCTCCGGTGACGAGGACCCGACCCTTGCTTGCCATTTGTGTTGCTCCGGTGAATGAGTGAGACGAATCCGCTAGGCGCGGCACGATGAATTGGATACAAACTGACAAATCATGTCTAATATGTCAAACATAGAATTGACACCTGATGCCCAGCGCCGTGCCCGCGTCCGCGAAGCCGCGCTCGATGTGTTCGCGCGCTACGGCTTCCGCCGCACATCGATGGCCGACCTCGCGACGGCAGCGGGCATGTCGCGGCCAGCGCTTTACCTGCTGCATCCCAACAAGGCGGCGGTGTTTGCCGATCTGGCGGGCGCCATGCTCGAAGCCAGTTTCGCCGCTGCCGTGGCGGCATGGCCGCCGGGCACGCCGGTCGGGCAGGGGTTGGCGGCGGCGCTGCTCGCCAAGGACCTCGGATTGTTCCGCTTGCTCGCCGCCTCGCCGCACGGCGCCGAAATTCTCAGCGAAGGCACCGCGCTGACGATGGACCTGCACGCCGACATCGAAGCCCGCTTCCGCGCCTTGCTGATTGAACGCCTGTCGGCCGCCGGTGCCGGCGATGCGCCGTCGCTGGCGCGCATGGTTACCAAGGCCGCCGACGGCCTCAAGCACGCCGGCGGCAGCGAGGCCGACTATGTTGCCGACATCGACCGGCTCGCGGCACTGGTGGCGCGCAGCGCCTAGGCAGCGGGCGCGAACAGCGCCTTGAGCTCGGTCTTCAGAATCTTGCCGTTGGCGTTGCGCGGCAGCGGGCCGTCCCAGAAGCGCACCTCGACAGGCACCTTGAACGCCGCCAGCCGCGCCGCCACGAAGGCGCGCAGTTCTTCGGCATCGGCAGTCGCGCCGGGCTTCAATGTGACGACCGCAGCAGGTTCTTCGCCGAGGCTATGGTGCGGGCGCGCGACGATCGCGGCGTCCATGACGGCAGGGTGCTCGTACAGCGCCGCTTCGACTTCGACGCAATAGATGTTCTCGCCGCCGCGGATCAGCATGTCCTTGGCGCGGTCCATGATGAACAGGAAGCCCTCGTCATCGATGCGGCCGATGTCGCCGGTCCGCACCCAGCCGTCGACAAAGGTCGCGGCGCTGGCTTCGGGTTTGTTCCAATAGCCCTTCACCACGTTCGGCCCGAAGCCCCAGATCTCGCCGACCGAATTTCGCGGCAGGACATTGCCGTCGGGGTCGGTGACGCGCAGATCGCACACCGCGACGGCAGGCCCGCAGCTTTCGGGACGGTTCTCGTAATCCTCGGCCTGATGGTGCGTGAAGGTCGCGCTCGTCTCGGTCATGCCCCAGCCGTTGCCGGGCAGTGCCTTGGGCCAGTTCGCCTTGATCTGCCGCACCAGTTCGGGTGCCGATGGCGCGCCGCCGTAAGAGACACTTTCGAGGCTCGACAGGTCATATT
>CALDHQ010000662.1 GCA_937894055.1 uncultured Polymorphobacter sp. | reverse complement strand
CTGCGACACGATGAAGAAGGCGCGCAGCTGGCTCGACGCCAACGCCGTCGCCTACTGCTTCCATGACTATAAAGCCGAAGGCGCCGACGCCACGCTGCTCGCTGCATGGTGCAAGGTCCTCGGCTGGCAGGTCGTGCTCAACCGCGCCGGCACTACCTTCCGCGCGCTCCCCGAAGCCGACCGCACCAATCTCGATGCCGCACGCGCCACCCAGCTGATGCTGGCGCAACCGTCGATGATCAAGCGCCCGATCCTGTCCGGCACCAGCCCTGGCGGTGCCCCCGTGCTGCTCGTCGGCTTCAAACCCGACATCTACGCCGCCGCGCTGCTCAAAGGTTGAACCGCACCCGCAACGCACTATCGCTGGCAGTACACCCGCGAAATCAGCTAAAGCAGCCGCCCAATCGGTTCCACCCTCGCTCCCCAGAGGTAACCATGTCGACAACCTTCACGCTCGATACCGCGACCAGTCGCGCGCATCCCGTCCCCGAACCCATCCGCCGGCTGACCGTGCCCGCGATCGCCGCGCGCAAAGGCGGCGATCCCATCGTCATGCTCACCGCCTACACCGCCCGCATGGCGCAGATATTCGACCGCCACTGCGACATGCTGCTCGTCGGCGACAGCCTGGGGCAGGTCATCTACGGCCTCGACACCACCGTCCACGTCACGCTCGAAATGATGTGCGCGCACGGCGCCGCCGTCGTCCGCGGCTCGTACCACGCCGTCGTCGTCGTCGATCTGCCGTTCGGCAGCTACGAAGCCAGCCCGCAGCAAGCCTTCGAAACCGCCGCGCGCGTCATGAAGGAAACCGGCGCCGCCGCCATCAAACTCGAAGGCGGCGCGGTCATGGCCGAAACCATCACCTTCCTGTCGCAACGCGGCATCCCCGTCGTCGCGCACATCGGCCTCACCCCGCAGGCGGTCAACGCCCTCGGCGGCTACGGCGCCCGCGGCCGCTCCGAAGCCGAATATGAAAAGATCCTCGGTGACGCCCGCGCCGTCGACGCCGCCGGCGCCTTCGCCATGGTCGTCGAAGGCGTCGTCGAACCGCTCGGCCGCGCCATCACCGCCGCCGTCAAATGCCCGACCATCGGCATCGGCGCCTCGCCCGCCTGCGACGGCCAGGTGCTCGTCGCCGAAGACATGCTCGGCCTCTTCGAACGCACCCCGCGCTTCGTCCGCCGCTTCGACGACCTCGCCGCACGCATCGACGATGCCGCCGCGCAATACGCCGCCGCCGTGCGCGACCGCTCGTTCCCCGATGCGGACCAGCTTTATGCGATCAAGCCGGCGGTGAAGTAGGACGGGACGGCAAGGGGTTTAAGGGCCTCCGGCGGGCAGGCCTGAGGCCTGCACCCATTTGATTTTTGCGCCTTTGCGACGAACGTCCCGCGCCCGCCTGCGGGAGAGAAAGCGGAACGGCAGCAAACGACCCCGTAGCGGTCGTTCGCCGCTGAGTTGCCTCCGATTCATAGCTGCCGTTTATTCATGCAATGAATCGTGCACCACATTTGGTGCATGCAGATGGAAGCGGCAGATGCACGCCGCCATAATCTTTACCCCAAAAGTTGGTCCAAAAACTCTTGTCCTGTCTGAGCCGCTCCTCGGCTTCAAAGTTGGTAAATGCTGGCCAGCCGCACCTGTAGCACTTGATGCTGAACAGCCAGACACTTGGCAGAAATCCGACAAATCCGACCGCTGACGGCCAAACGTAGCCCAGTGGCCAACCGACAACGCATGTTAAGAGAAACAGAGTGGATGCGGCTACTGCAAGCCATTGCCAACGACGCGCGATCTGGAACCGCGTTGGGATTAGGGTGCGGTGCTCACTCAATGCAAATTCCCACGGGCCGTTGACGCCTAATTGGGAGTTATAGTCGAGGTGAAAACTTCCGCAAACGGGCCGAAAGTCTTGGTTCGAAGGATGTCCGTGTTGACCTGATCTCGGCCAAAAGCAGCCAGTCAGCAACCCACCCCATTCCGGTCATAGCGCGTTGCCGGTTCGATTTCAGATTGCCCGCAACCTGCCGGTCCGGTTTTGGGATGAAAAGCTGCCGGTCAGCAAACGCCCAATTGCGGACATCTCCGTTCCCAAGTAGAATTGAACTAGGAGGAGCCAGATGAGCATCTTGCGCCCGATCACTGCTTCCAAGGTCTGGTATCTGATCGCGCTTGTTGTCGCGCTCTGTCCTCTGGTTTTGCCCCCCTATACGATCCCATTTGGGTTCAGCTTTTTCTTCGCTTGGGTTGCCCTTTGCGTGGCGACCGTTCTCGCCGATCGACCGCTGCAGTGGGCCATCCTGTGTGTGACGCCCATGGCACTGGTCAGTTGGGACTGGCTTCAAGGGCCACGAGAGGACGAGTTTGGCTTCTACCCGTGGAGCGAAATTGCGCTTTTCTTTGGCATGGCCTTAGCAGTTGGCGCAACCGGCGCGCTTTTCGTCGTTCGAACGGCTATGCGTTCCGGCGCGAATGGCAGCTAACCACTCCATTCCAGTCACTTCAAAAACAATCGGGTGCAGGCCTCAGGCCTGCCCGCCGGAGGCTCTTCACCTCTCAAACCCCGCATAGCCTTTGCACCGCCCCGCCTCCCCCGCTATGGGGAACACGAACGTCGCATTGGAGAGTGTTTTGGCGAAGACGGAAGAGCCCGACGACAGTTTCATCCGCGAAGTCGACGAGGAATACCGCCGCGACCAGCTGAAGAGCTTGTGGCAGCGTTATGGCAAGGCGCTGATTGCGGCGTTGGTCATTGGTTTGGCGGCGTTGGCGGGCGTGCTGTATTGGCGCGAGAGCCAGACGAAGGGTGCGGGCGCGACGGGTGAAGCGTTTGTCCAGGCGCTCGGCAAGATCGAGACCGGCGATGTCGATGCGGCGAATCCGGAGCTCAAGAAGCTCGCGGCGTCGGACAGCGATGGCTACAAGGCGCTGGCGCTGCTGATGCAGGCGGGCAATGCCGTGCAGGGTGGCGACACTGCCGGCGGCATCAAGATTTACAATGCGGTGGCGGCGAACGCTGCGCTGGCGCAGCCGTTCCGCGATCTGGCGCTGATCAAGGCGACGCGGCTCGAGTTCGATGATTTGACGCCTGACGTCATCATTGCGCGGATGAAGCCGCTGAGCACGCCGGGCAATCCGTGGTTCGGCGTTGCGGGCGAAATGACCGGCATCGCTTACCTCAAGGCTGGCAAGCCGGCGCTGGCCGAGCCGTTGTTCACTGCGATTGCCAATGACACCAGCCTCGAAGGCTCGCTGCGCGGCCGTGCGGCGCAGATGGCGAGTGCGCTGGCGGGTGCGGCGGGTCGCACGCCGCAGCTGGCGGGCGCCAAGCCTGCGGGCGACGCGGCCCCGGCAGACGCGGCGGCAACCGACAAGTCACCTGCCGTTCAGGCAGCCCCAGCCAACAAGGCGCAATGATGAAGCCCCAGATGAACCAACGCCGTGCATTGTGGGCGGCGCTGCTGCTTTCGGCAGTGGCGGCACCGATGCTGACGGCACCTGCGGCGGCGGGCCTGTTCAGCAAGTCGAAGAAGACACCGACGTCCGGCGTGCGTGAGCCGGTGCTCAACTACGAAGCCAAGCCGGTGGCCGAGCCCGAGCTCGCCGATCTCGCGATCGTGTTGCCGGCGCCGATGCTCAACACCAACTGGGCGCAGCCGGGCGGCAACGAGTCGAAGTCGATGGGCCATCTGATGCTGCCCGACACGCTGACCAAGGCGTGGACGGCATCGATCGGTTCGGGCAGCGACCCGACGCGCCGCCTCAATGCCGCGCCGATGGTCTACGAAGGCCGCGTCTTCACCATCGATACCAAGGGCAATGTCCGGGTTTTCGATGCCAAGACTGGCAAGGTCACCTGGAACCAGCGCATCATAGAAAAGGGTGAAAGCGACCAGGCGGCGTTCGGCGGCGGCGTCAGTGCCGGCGACGGGCGCATCTATGCGACCACCGGCTACGGCGTCGTTTCGGGGTTCGATTTCAACGGCGGCAAGGAATTGTGGCGCGTCAACCTCAACACGCCGTTGCGCGGTGCGCCGACGGTGGCGGGCACGCGCATGTTCGCGCTGAGCGCCGACAACCAGATTTTCGCGCTCAACACCGCCACCGGCGAAACGCTGTGGAACGTTGCGGGCACCACCGAAGCCGCCGGCATGGTCGGCGCGGCGGCACCGGCGATTGCGCTCGACACGGCCGTCGTCGGCTTTTCGAGCGGCGAGCTCAACGCGCTGCGCGTTGAAAACGGCCGCACCGTCTGGTCGGACGCGCTGGCGCGCACCGGCCGCACCACGGCGATCAGCGCACTGACCGATATCGACGCCTCGCCGGTCATCGACCGCGGCCGCGTCTTCGCCATCGGCCATGGCGGCCGCATGGCGGCGATCGAACTCGCCACCGGCCAGCGCGTCTGGGAACGCAATTTCGCCGGTGTTTCGACGCCGTGGGTCGCAGGTGATTTCATCTATGTCGTGACGCTCGACGCGCAGCTGATCTGCCTGACGCGCGGCGAGGGCAAGGTGCGCTGGGTGACGCAGTTGCCGCACTACAAGGACGAGAAAAAGAAGACCGGCGCCTATTCGTGGCACGGGCCGGTGCTGGCGTCCGACCGCCTGCTGGTGACGGGTTCGAACAAGACGATGGTGACGGTGTCGCCGTACACCGGCGCATTGCTTTCATCGGTAAAACTGTCGGCGCCGGCGTATTTGCCGCCGATTGTCGCCGATAATCAGGTGTTCGTGCTCACCGACGACGGCAAGCTTACGGCGTACCGCTAAGGGGCAAAACCTGTGCAAAGTGGTTTGACGTCGAACGGCTTTGCACGCAGGAATTTCGCATAACATATTGATATGAAATCGTATTTTCGGTTTTCCGTATTCACGCCGATTTTGCTTTACCCCGTACACCCGTAAAGACTGACCAGATTCCTACAGACCACCCCCTGCAATCGGTCGGCGACTTTGCGGCAAAAGTCGCTATGAAGGCGCCATGATCCCGCACCTCCCCACCGTCGTCATCATCGGCCGCCCCAATGTCGGCAAGTCGACGCTGTTCAACCGCCTCGTCGGCCGCAAGCTCGCATTGGTCGA
>CALDHQ010000661.1 GCA_937894055.1 uncultured Polymorphobacter sp. | reverse complement strand
GGATAGATCGGGCTTTGCGGACAATAGCGGTTGGCGAGCGTGCAATCGGCGGCGGGCAGCTTCTCGCTGACCGCGGTCTTGACCTCGTTCATCACCGCGTCTTCGGCACGCAGCCAGGTCGGCCAATCGGCGCCGGCGAGCTCCTCGGCGGTCAGTTCATGCGGGATATAGGTCTGCCACAGCCCCAGTGGCGCCCCGCGCTGCGAGTCCCAGGCGCGCACGGCAAAGATCGTCACCAGCACGACCGCGACGATAATTGCCAACCATTTCAACCAGATAAGCATGCCAGTCCCCGACACGTAAAGTTTACAAACCCCGTACACCCGTAAAGACTGACCAGATTCGGCCGCTAAGCCTTTGATTTATCATCACCCAGCGGATGCTTACTGGTCACCAGATCGACAAGATGCTTGGTCTGGACATGCGTGTAAATCTGCGTCGTGGCAATATCGGCATGACCGAGCAAAATCTGCAACGCCCGCAAATCGGCGCCGCCTTCGAGCAGGTGCGTGGCAAAGGCATGGCGCAGGACGTGCGGGCTGATGCGGTCGGGCGGGATGCCGGCGTCGGCCGCCAGCGTCTTGACCATCTGGTAGAGCCGGATGCGCGACAGATGCTTGGCGCCGCTGGGGAACAGGTAGCGCGCGTCCTTGGGGACATTGACGGCATGCGCCTCGACGGCAGTGGCCGCACGGCTGCCGATCGGCACCAGCCGCTCCTTGCCGCCCTTCCCCGACAGGATGGCAAAGCCGCGCCCCGGCTGCACCGCATGGCGCGGCAGGCTGACGAGTTCGGTGGCGCGCAGCCCCGAGCCGTAGAGCAGTTCGACCAGCGCGCGCAGCCGCAGCGTCGCCGGCGTCTGGACATAGTCGTCGAGCGCCGCGAACAGCCGCGCGATATCGCCGCCGTCCATCGTCTTGGGCAAAGGCCGGGCCGCGACCGGGCTTGGCAGGTCGCGCGCCGGGTCATCGGCACGCAACCCGTCGCGCTGCAAGAAGCCGAAGAACCGCCGCAGCGCCGAACCCTTGCGCGCCACGCTGGCACGCGCCAGCGCCGACCAACTCGCTCCCAATCGCGCCAGCGCCGCACTGTCGGCAGTGACCAATGCGCCACCCAGTGTTTCGCTGGCGCCGCGCAAGTCGCGTTCATAGGCGAGCAGCGTGTTGCGTGCCGCCCCCTGTTCGGCGGCCAGCATGTCAATGAAAAGCGCGATTGCGCGTTGGTCGGAAATCGGCGCTGCCGCAGTCACCCGCGCATCGCTTTTGTTGGCTGCGGGCTCACGCCCGCATCACGGCTTCGGCGACGATCATCCGCGCCTCATGCCCGCGCCCGACCGCCACCAGCGCCGCCACCAGATGCGCGAAATGCGCCGGCGGCACATCGGCCCAGGCGCCCTGCAGCGCGCTCGCGGCCAGCACCACGACTTCGCCGGTGCGACCGGCCTTGGCCGCCGCATCGATGGCGCGCGTCCAGCTGTTTGCCGGTGCGTCGACCTCGTAGTCGTCGCGCAGGCCGTCCCAGTCGTCGCCAGCCTTGCCGAGCCCGCCGAGTCCGGCGAGCAGCAGCGCCGCGCGGTGCTTCGTCACCGCCTTGGGGCCCGACAGACCCTTGGCCCAATCCTTGAAGCGGTCGGTGGTGACGGGGACGCGCGTGCCGGCATCGGCGGCGGCGAGCAGAGCCCAGCCGTTATCGTGCGTCGCACCGCTGGCATCGTCGATCACCGGCCACCAGCGCAGCGCCGCATCGGCAGCACCGGCGCTGAGCATCGCGCCGATCAGCATCGGCGCATCATCGGCGTAGCGCTTGTCGACGGGGAAGCTTGCCGCCGCCAGCGCAGTTTCAATCTGCCCGGCATAATGGTCATCGGCGCTGTCGCCGGCTTCCCACAGCGTCCGCATGCCGCTCAGCCGGTCGGCGGGCTTGGCCGCAGCATAGGCCGCACGCAGCGCCGCCGCCGGGGTCGCGTCGAACGCTTCGGTGTCGAGCCGCGCGGTTTCCATCGCGGCGAAATTGACCATTTCCTGCGCCGAGGCGACGCCCTGCACCGCCGCGCGGCGCAACGCCGGCCCACGGATTTCGTCCGACAGGCCAGGTGCGCGCACCACCCAGCCGCTCTGCTGGACGGGCAACTTGGCGTAAAATTCGGGCGGCACCTTGAGCCCCGCCGCGGTCGCCAGCCCGAAGCGGTACGGCGTCAGCGTATCGACTTCGGTCCAGTCGAGGTTCGCCGCGCGGCCGCCGGTGCCTGACAGCGTCGCGACACGCTCGGCGAGCAGCAGGTCGAAGTCATTGGCCTTCTCGCCGTCACGCAACTGGTCGAAGACGTTCGCGGCGGTGATGTCATCACCGGTCATGCCGGCGCAGATGGCGTTCGCCAGCTTCCACAGCGTATCGGTCGACAGCGCCTGTGCGGTCGGCGCCAGCGGGCACAGCCCCGGCAAGTCGGCGGCGGCGAGCGCCGCCTGCCCGGCGACGAGGTAGAGCTTGCGGCTGAAGCGGTCGAGCGGCACCGAATCGAGCAGCGCCTTGGCGCCATCGACTTCACCCATGCGCAGCAGCAGCCAGCCGCGCTCGGCGACCCAGTCGCCCGAATTGACATCGCGCGGCGTCAGGCTTTCGCTGAGCAGCGCGCGGCGCAGCACGATATGCGCCCAGCGCGAGGCAATCGGCGTGTCCATCCGGCGCATGACACCCGCGACAAAGCGCCCGTTCGAGCCGGCAAAGGTGTTGAGGCCGTAGCCGGCCCCGGGCCCGGTCACCAATGAACCCAGCGGTCCGGCGATTTCGAGGCTGCGGCCGGTCGCGGCGATGGCGAACGGATCGACAGCCTGTGCGGCGGCCGCGGTTGCCGCCGGATCGGGCAATGCCCGCGGCCGGATGAACGGCGCGTCGGTACTTGCGGGTGCGGCCACGCCGTCCGTGCCGGGCAGCGGGGCCGCCGGCGCATCGGCGACGGGCTCTTCAAAGCCTTGCGGCAGCAGCGACTTGGGTGCCGCGGGTTCCGCCGCCGGGGCAGCGGCGGGCACATCCTGCGCGGCTAGCGGCAGCGCACCGGCCAACGATGCGCCGAGCAGAAACGCAAAGCGGGCATGACGCACGGGGTTATTGCGCCAGCTTGGCATCCGGCACCGACTGCTCGATCGTGGTGACCGGCGCCGGCACATCGGCGAACATCAGATAACCCGCACCGGCCACGACCAGCGCCAGCACCACCAACACAATCCACAACAACAAACGGCCCATAGTTCCCATCAATCCCGAATTTGGCCCCGCCGCAACGCGCGAGGGGCTTGGCCGCGCCACATGGCGGTGTATAGCGGGAGGCGTGATGAAGTGCGAAGCCAAAAACGACGATAGTGCGCCCCCGGCGGGCGGTGTCGTCGCGCGTCCCGACCGGTCAATCGTGCTGGTCGGGTTGATGGGGGTCGGCAAGACCACGATTGGCCGGCGGCTGAGCACGCGGCTGGGGCTGCCGTTTGTCGATGCCGATGCCGAAATCGAAAGCGCTGCCGGCCAGACCATTTCCGAAATCTTCGAACGCTTCGGCGAAGCGCATTTCCGCGACGGCGAGCGGCGCGTCATCGCGCGGCTGATCGAAGGCCCGCCCAAGGTGCTGGCGACCGGCGGCGGCGCCTTCGTCCATGACGAAACCCGCGCGCTGATCCTGGAAAAGGCCATCGCCGTCTGGCTCGATGCCGATATCGCGACCTTGGTCGAACGCGTCGGCCGGCGCAGCAACCGGCCGCTGCTCGCGGGCCGTGACGCCAAGACCGTGCTCACCGAGCTCGCGGCGGTGCGCAATCCGCTCTACGCGCAGGCGCAGATCCATGTCGCCAGCAAGCCGGCGCCGCACGACGTGACGGTCAATTCGATTGTCGAGGCGCTGGGCAAACTCGATTCCGCAAAGGCCCCAACCGCGTGACCGTGACCGTCGATGTCGCACTTGGCGACCGCAGCTATCCCATCCACATCGGCGCCGGGCTGCTCGCCAAGGCGGGCGCGCTGCTGGTGCCGCTGGCGCCGCGCGGCCGGCTGGCGGTGGTCACCGATGCGACGGTGGCGGCGCAGCATCTGGCGGCACTGACGCAGTCGCTGAACGAGGCGGGCATTGCCGTCGATCCCATCGTGCTGCCGGCAGGCGAGGCCACCAAGAACTGGGCCAATCTGCAGCTCGTCACTGAAAAGCTGCTGGCGCTCGGTGTCGAGCGCGGCGATGCGGTGGTTGCGTTCGGCGGTGGCGTCATCGGCGACCTGACGGGTTTTGCCGCGAGCATCCTGCGCCGCGGCTGCCGCTTCGTGCAGATCCCCACCACCTTGCTGTCGCAGGTCGATTCGTCGGTCGGCGGCAAGACCGCGATCAATGCCGCGGCCGGCAAGAACCTTGTCATCAAGGTGCCGGTTGGCACCCAGGTGATCGATGAAGATCGCGAAACGGTTCTGCTCGATCTGACCGAGGTTGGCCAGCGCGTCGTTTTCCTCGAAGGCGGCATGGGCTGGGGCACCTCCTTGTGCTGCGACCTGCAGGGCCACACCATCACCACCGGCTACAGCAACGCCACCGTACTCGGGCGGTTCTATGACACGGTGCTGGTGCAAGGCGCCGGCCTGGCGGTGGGCACGCCGGTGAGCTACCGCATCGACTTCGACATCAGCGGCAGCCTGAGCCGCCCCATCTTCGAGATGGGCGGCTTCCTCAGCGTCGATGGTCTGGCCGAGGTGCGGCTGCGTGATCTCTCGCTGAATTTTTTCGAGAGCTACAAGCTGCTGGAGCCCTTTGGGCAGAAGAACACGGAGCCGCTGTTTCTGTGCCGCCGCGTGAATCCCCGCCTGCCAGGACGCACGATGAAGGAGAAGCATCTGCGTCTCATGCTAACTCAAGAAGGTGCCTCCATGGAGGCGCGTTGGTTTAATGCTCCCATCGGAAAACTGCCACCCGCCCCCTGGGACGTGGCGATGCGCATCCAGCGCGGTTGGTTCCGTGGTGCGGAACAGTGGCAGCTCACGCTGGAAGCAGTGCGTACGGCGGAGTGAGCGTTTAGAGCAAGGTGAGTGGATTGACGCGAGTTTGCAGTGGGAAGGGGACGCGT
>CALDHQ010000660.1 GCA_937894055.1 uncultured Polymorphobacter sp. | reverse complement strand
GCTAATCGGGCTATCGATGGCGCTGCTCGGCTGCGCGCTGGTGGTGGTGACGCTGTTGGTCAAGGATCCGCGTTACACTGCAAAGACCTGAGTCGCAGGCGGCGTCACCGATGCAGGCTTTCTGCTGTTTGAGTTGGCCAGGCAACAGGCGTATTGTCAGCGCCAACCTGAACGGAGGTAAATATGGGTAAACTCGTGATGGGCGTATTCGCACTGCTCGCGGTTCCGGTGGGTGCTGCGCCTTATGTCGCACCGCCAGCGACAACGTCGTTCGTGCGCACCTATGCTACCTCGTTTAACTTCGATGTTGTTGACACCGGCAACGGTCCGACGTCGGCGACATCGGCGTTTTCGACGGCCAGTGCGGATTATGGTCACCTGACGGCGGAAACCCGGGGTATCCCGTCAGTCGGCGGCACCGGCCGCGGTGCACATGCCGGGGCGTTTGCCCAAAGCTCGGCATCGGATACGCTGTATATTGACTTCGGCGTCGCCAACCGGGCGCTGGGTCCGCTGCAACTGTCGTTCGATTTTTCTGTTGCAGGGACCAGCCCGGCGTTCGGTCCACCTGCGTTTCCTGCCAGTGTCGGCTGGATGAATGCATCGGCTTCATGGGACCTCAACCTGCCGCGCAACAGCATGTCAGGCATCGACTCGATCGAACGCTACATGTCATTTTACCAGAATCACAAGACCAGCGTACGCACTAATCAGCAGGTCAGTTTCAGGCCGATCACCGGTGATTTCAATTTCACGGTGGACTATGACCCGCGGGGACACCGTGTTGCCTTGGTGCCCTTCAGCTACAATATGTATTGCGGTGGCGGCAATCAGCAGATTGTCATCGCAGGGGCTCAGCTCAATTGCCTCAACTGGTCATTCCTGATCACCGGTGTCCATGTGCTCGACGCCGATGGCGCCTTGGTGCCCGACGTCGAGATCAGCGCGGCGAGCACCTTCGACTACAATGGTTCGGGTGTACCGATTCTGCCGCCCAGCCTGGTGCCGGAACCGTCAACATGGTCAATGCTGGTGACGGGTTTCATGCTGACGGGTGGGCTTGTTCGCAGCCGGCGGCGGCGGTCAACCTTACCCGGCTGAGGTGTCAAGTTTGGCGAGTGCTGCCGACCTGCCGGAGCCCTGAACCCGCAAAGAAAAAGGCCGCCCGTTGCCGGGCGGCCTTGAACTTTCAGACGTCGGAAGCGCTTACGCCGAAGCGACTTCGCCCTTCTTGGTCTTGTACTTGATCTCCGCCCAGACGCGGCGATAGCTGAGGTAGCCGAGGCCGGTCATGATCAGCAGGAAGATGACCGCGCCGAAGCCGGTGCGATGGCGCTCGACGAGCTTGGGCTCGGCGGTCCAGATCAGGAACGCCGAAACGTCCTTGGCCATCTGGTCGACCGTCGGCTTGGTGCCGTCGGTGTATTCGACCTGGCCTTCGCTGGTCAGCGGTGCCGGCATCGCGATGTTGATCGACTTGAAGTACGGGTTGTAGTGCAGGCCCTGTGGCACTGCCCAGCCCGCCGGTGCGTTGGCATAGCCGGTCAGCAGCGAATAGACATAGCGGTTGCCGTGTTCGCGGGCCTTGGTCATCAGCGACAGGTCAGGCGGCAGCGCATTGTTGTTGGCAGCACGAGCAGCGACTTCGTTGGCGTAGGGGCCATAGAATTTGTCCGACGGCAGGCCGGGGCGCGTCGCGGCGTCGCCGGTCTTTTCGTCGATCGTCGGCTGATCGTTCTTCTTGGCGATAGCCTTGATTTCAGCCGGCGTGAAGCCGAGCGCCGCGAGATCGCGGAAGGCGACCTGGTGCAGCGAGTGGCAGGCGGCGCAGACTTCCTGATAGACCTTGAAGCCGCGCTGCAACTGCGCCTTGTCGAACGTGCCGAAGACGCCGTCGCTCTTGAAGCTGACTTCCTTGGCTTCCTTGTGCAGCGCGATCGTCGGGTCGGGCGTGACGGCATCGCGTGGCATGAAGGCACCGACGAGCAGCGCGAGGACAAAGACGCCGCCAATGGCGAACGGCGCTAGAAAGGCGATCAAACGACCCATTGGTAATCCCCTTACGCGGCCGGCTGCGGCACGGCGGCAACCGCAGCGCGAGCAGCTTCGACACTATGGCCGGCATTGGTCAGCACGGCTTCCGAGATCGACTTCGGCAGCGGCAGCGGACGTTCGATGCGGCTGATGATCGGCAGAATGATCAGGAAGTGCGCGAAATAATAGGCCGCAGCGAACTGGCTGATGCGCAGCCACGGCTCGGCAGCGGGCTTGGCGCCGCACAGGCCGAGAATGAGGCAGTCGACCACCAGGATCCAGAAGAACAGCTTCGACAGCGGGCGATAGGTGTTCGACCGCACCGGCGACTTGTCGAGCCACGGCAGGAAGAACAGCAGCAGGATCGCCGAGAACATGGCGAGCACGCCCCACAGCTTCGCCGGCACCCACAGGAAGTTGACGGTGAAGGCGCGCAGGATCGCGTAGAACGGCCAGTAATACCATTCGGGGACGATGTGCGCCGGCGTCGAAAGCGGGTTCGCCGGGATGTAGTTGTCGGGTTCACCGAGCGAGTTCGGCAGGTAGAACACGACGATCGCGAACAGCGTGAAATAGACGCCGAGACCGAAGAAGTCCTTCGCGGTGTAGTAAGGGTGGAACGGCACGGTGTCCTGCGGGCCCTTGATGCCGACACCGGTCGGGTTGTTCGAACCGGGGATATGCAGCGCCCAGACGTGCAGGATGACCACGCCGAAAATCACGAACGGCAGCAGATAATGCAGCGAGAAGAAGCGGTTGAGCGTCGGGTTGTCGGGCGAGAAGCCGCCGAGCAGCCAGGTGTGGATGGCATCGCCGACGATCGGAATCGCCGAGAACAGGTTGGTGATAACCGCTGCGCCCCAGAAGCTCATCTGGCCCCAGACGAGGACATAGCCCATGAAGCCCGTCGCCATCATCAGCAGGTAGATGACCATGCCGAGCAGCCACAGCACTTCGCGCGGCGGCTTGTACGAGCCGTAGTAGAGCCCGCGGAAGATGTGCAGATAGACGACGATGAAGAAGAAGCTCGCACCGACGGCGTGCATGTAGCGCAGCATCCAGCCCGAGTTCACATCGCGCATGATGTGTTCGACCGAGTTGAACGCGAGGCCGGTGTTCGGCGCGTAGTGCATCGCGAGGATGATGCCGGTGATGATCTGGACGACCAGTGCGACACCGGCGAGCACGCCGAAGTTATAGAAATAGTTGAGGTTCTTCGGCACCGGATAGCCGGCGCCGACAGAATCATAGATCAGCCGCGGCAACGGCAGACGCGAATCGATCCACTTGCCGACATCGGTCGTGGGTTCGTAATGCTTGGCCCAGGGAAAGCTCATGGTTTCACCTTATCCGATCGTCACGCTGGTCGGCGACTTGAACGCGTATTCGGGCACGACGAGGTTCGTGGGCGCCGGGCCCGAACGAATGCGTGCAGCCGTGTCATACTGCGAGCCATGGCACGGGCAGAAATAACCGCCAAAGTCACCCTTGGTCTCGCCTTCGCCGGCGCCCAGCGGCACGCAGCCGAGGTGGGTGCAAACGCCCATGGTAATCAGCCAGTTGGTATGGCCTTCCTTGGTGCGTTCGGCGAGCGTCTGCGGGTCGCGCAGGCTCGAAACCGGCACCTTGTTGGCGGCATCCTGTTCGGCCTGCGTCAGGTTGCGGGCGAACACCGGCATGCCGCGCCAGCTGATCTTGATGGCCTGGCCGGGCTTGATGGCCGCCAGGTCGACATCGATCGACGCCAGCGCCAGCACGTCGGCCGACGGGTTCATCTGGTTGATCAGCGGCCATGCCACCGTCGCCGCACCGACCGCGGCAAACGCCCCGGTGGCGATATAGATGAAATCGCGGCGGCGCTCGCCGCTTTCGGTCAGCTCGCCTGCTGCCGGCACATGGGCTTGATCTGTAGCCATACGGCGCCACCCTCATAACACAAAGTGCGCGCCACCCCTGCGGCGCGCGTGAACTGGAAAGGCTGATAGCCGCGACAGGTGCCACAGTGCAACGGGCAATTTGGCACGGGGGGCAGTTCTGCGGCAGTTTTGCCCCTGCGCGTGGATTGGGCATGGGCCAAACATGACGATGGCGCGGAACGGGTCTTGCCGCTCCGCGCCATCGAGGGCGCAGCACCGTGGTGCTGGAAGCCGTTACGCCGTGGCGAAGCCGCGACGGCGACGCAGTGCGCTGCCGACCATGCCGAAGCCGGCGATCATCAGCGCCCAGCTGGCGGGTTCGGGAACGCCCGGCCCGGGGGTAGCGCTGCCGAAGGTCACGTCATCGAAGACGACATAGTTGGCGACGCCGGCAAATTCGATCGACTTCGCGGTGCCGCCGAACGAAACGCCGATCGGAACGAACGGGCAATAGGCGCCGCCGAAACCCGGGCAGCCCGACGGCGTCAGCGCCAGGCTGATCGAGCCGAGGAGATTGCCGGTGCCGCCGAGGCCGTCCCAGACGTTGACCGTGCCACCGCTGCGGCTGACCTGCGAATAGTTGAACGAGAAGCCGGTGGTGAAGCCTGCCGCATAGTCGAGAACGGTCGAGTTGCCGCTCAGGAAGAACAGTGCGCCGAATTCGGAACCGGGCGCGAGACCGCCGCGGGTCGTGTTCGAGCAGTTCACCGTTGCGGTATTGAGGCAAAGTGCCAGCGCGTTCGACGAAAATGACACGCCGTAGTTCGTGCCGGTGGTGGCGTCGCTGCTGGTGCCGCCGTTGTAGAAGTTGAGAATCTGCGCGTAACCCGACGGGTATGTTGCGTTGACCCCTTCGAAATTGAGCGACACCACTGCCGCCTGCGCCGAAGCGGCGCCACTGGCTAGCGCCGCAAGTGCTGCGAACTTTCCGATATAGTTCATTCTGACCCTCCAAGCCGTTTACGGCAGTTAATTGACGAGACTCCCTACCCACGAACAGCAATGCACGATTCATGCCAAAAATTCGCAAAAATTTAACCGACTGTATTCAAATATGAATTTTGGTTAGTCATTGCGGCGCGGCTAAAAATATGTAAATTTTATTGACACTTTGGCGTCACATGAGCGCCGATGAACAAGCGAACGGAGGATGGCGGATGGCAGCTTCAACGGCAGGCGAGACGCACACGCCTGACGAAGGATGGGCTGCCATTCACGCCGCAGCAGCGCGCGACCGTGGCGAAGCCGCCAAGCGCGCGTTCGAGATGTTGCGCGCCGGACTCGACCATGCCGACGTGCTGGCGCAGGTGTTTCGCGCCTTGAGCGCCGAAGGCCGGCCGCGAGTTACCGCCGCTGATGCCGCCGAGGTGCTGGCGCGCTACGGCGGACTGCTCGCGCGCCAGGGCGGGCTCGACGCGGCACGCACCGCTATCGAAGCCAGCCTCGCCATCGATCCCGACAATTACGCCGCGCGCGTCGACGCGGGCACGGTGACGTTCATGCAGGCCGACCTGGCAGCGGCCGAGGTGCACTATGCGGCAGCCAGCGCGCTGCGGCCCGGCGAGGTCGAACCGCTGGCCGCACGCGCTGCCATCGCGGCACGGCAGGGCGACCCCGCAAAGGCGCAGGAGCTCGGCATGGCGGCATTGGCACTGGCGCCCGGCAATGCCACCGCGACGCTCGCCGTGGCGCGTGCCGAACTGCTGCAGGGTGCGGCTGCCGGCTGCATCGCGCGGCTCGATGCACTGCTGGCGCGTCCCGACATCAATGCGCAGAACCGCGTCGCGGCGCTCGACCTGCGCGCCGATGCGCATGACGCGCGTGCGGCCAGCGCGGCGGCGTTCGCCGACTACACCGCGCGCAACGCGTT
>CALDHQ010000659.1 GCA_937894055.1 uncultured Polymorphobacter sp. | reverse complement strand
GATCACTGTTTTCCTATCCAGAAAGTCATAAGTTGCCAGAATTGCAGCAGCTTTATTCAAGAGTTCCACGAATGGGTCGCCGTCTTCGCTAAGTTGATCCTCGGGGATGGAAGTGTCACCATCCGGCGGGCGCACCATGGCAGACGCCCCCGCATCAATCGCCGGCTCACCGATGACAAGCGCTCTCCCTGCCACATCGCGTTTTGATGGCCGACCAGGTCCAAGCCGTTCGGGCTTCACTCCGATGAGAGCGTCGTTGGCCGTCAAGCATCCGACAATCCTGTAGCCCCAGGACTCGGCGGGGTGGGGGCGCAACTTGGTAACGTCCGATTTGAAGGTGACCGATGCCGCCTCAATGCTGGCGTTGATGGCGAGGATGTTGGTCTGGGTGGCAATCTTGGCGATGGTGCCGGCGATGCGCGTCACACGCTCGGTATCCTCACCCACCGCATCCACCGTCTCGATGAGCTGGCGAACCTTTTCCAGGCTCTCGCCCAGCAGGCTCTGCGCCTCGCTCGCCGTATCGCGCGCCTGCTGCGTGCTGCGGCCGAGACTGAAAACGTCCGCCGCCGGCTCGAGCGCGAGAAGACCGATGCCTCGACCTATGCGGTCACCGGCTTTGCGCGCGACCTGCTCGGCGTCGCCGACAATCTGCGCCGGGCTGTCGCGGCGCTGCCCGCCGACGGCTTCGACAATGTCCGCACCGGCATCGAAGCGACCGAGCGCGAGCTGCTCGCCGTGCTGGCGCGCAACGGCATCAGCAAGATCGAAACCGCCGGCCTCGCGCTCGATCCGCACAAGCACCAGGCGATGATCGAAGTCGAAAGCGACGAACACACACCGGGCCACATCGTCAGCGAACTGCAGACCGGCTATCTGATCAAGGACCGCCTGCTGCGCCCGTCGCTGGTCAGCGTCGCCAAGGCCAAAGCCGAAAGCTAAGGGCTTCGGCGCGCCCTCTTGATCCTCCCCGCCTTCGGGGAGGGGGACCATGCTCTTCGCATGGTGGAGGGGTATTTCACGCCCTGCGAAAGCTCCAGACAGCATCGGCGACAACCCCTCCACCGCCAAGAGGCGGTCCCCCTCCCCGAAGGCGGGGAGGATCAAAAGGGGCGGTCAGGCCCAGTTGCCGAACGGAATGAGTCCGGCGACCGCCGTATTGGCGTCGCCGGCCTCGCGACGCCGGTAGGCGTCCTCGACAATGCACGCCTGCTGTTCGATGCCGTAGCGCCCGAACGGCTTGCCGGGCAAAATGCGGTAGGTGTAGCGCGCCAGCGGATAGCGTCGCAGCCACAGCCGGATGCCGCACTGGCGCTGCCAGACATGCACCATTTCATGGACGAACAGCGCGCGGGCGTGCAGCGGCGCGGCGCTGAAGTCGTCGCTCCAGGCATTGCCGTCGGGGTGAAACCAGATGTGGCCGTCGGGCGCCATCACCACCCACACCGGCTGCAGCATCCAGAACTTGGCGCGGCGCAAGGTCACCGCGCGCGTATCGAGCGCGTCGCCGAACACCGATGCCACCAGCGCCACTTCGCCGGGCGTCAGCGGCCGCGCGTCAATCACGGCTTGGCTCAGTGCGCGTGACCCGTCGTGTCGCCGGTCGGCGCCGGATCGCCGGCCGCGATGGTCTTGGCGTTGACGAGGATGGTGCCGGCCTTTTCGAAGCGCAGCGCCAGCGGCAGCGGGCTGCCCAGCTTGGCGGCGGGCATCAGCGTGTAGAGCATCGCGTGGTTGCCGCCGGGCGCAAAGCTGACATTGCCGCGCGCCGGAATGTCGATGCCGGCCAGCGGAGTCATCTTCATCACCCCGCCGGTCATCGTCATGCTGTGCATTTCGGTGCGCGTCGCCAGCGGCGAGCTGACCTCGACCAGCCGGTCGGCAGTGCCCATGCCCATGACGGTGAAATACGCAGCCGCCGGGCGGCCGGCGACGGCGGGCAGCCGCACCCAGGCATCGTGAACCATCGGCGCTGCAGCCTGCACAGGCGCGGCGAGAACGGCGGCAGCAACGGCGAGACCGGCAAAGTGATGACGCATGTTCGGCTCCTTCAAGGCGGTTTGGCCGCGCTTAGCGCCGCGGGCGCGGCATGTCCATCTGGCGGTGCTGCGCGATTCTCGCGCGCGGGTGCTTGTAGCGCATTTTGACGCTTCCTATATGCCCTCGCGTGACCGGGCATGGCGCTGCTTTTTGAAGGGCGCGATGTGGGTTTTCATATTGATATCGCTTGAATGAGGATGAACATGGCTAAAGTAATCGGGATTGATTTGGGCACCACCAACAGCTGCGTTTCCGTGATGGAAGGCAGCCAGCCGAAGGTGATCGAAAACGCCGAAGGCGCGCGCACGACGCCGTCGCAGGTGGCATTTACCAAGGACGGCGAGCGACTGGTCGGCCAGCCGGCCAAGCGCCAGGCGGTGACCAACCCCGAGAACACGATTTTCGCGGTCAAGCGCCTGATCGGCCGCAGCTTCACCGATCCGATGACGCAGAAGGACAAGGACCTTGTCCCCTACAAGATCGTCAAGGGTCCCAACGGTGACGCCTGGGTCCAGGCCGGTGGCGAAGACTATTCGCCGTCGCAGATTTCGGCGTTCATCCTGCAGAAGATGAAGGAAACCGCCGAAGCCTATCTCGGCGAAACCGTCAGCCAAGCGGTCATCACCGTCCCCGCCTATTTCAACGACGCACAGCGTCAGGCGACCAAGGACGCCGGCAAGATTGCCGGTCTTGAAGTCCTGCGCATCATCAACGAGCCGACCGCGGCCGCACTCGCCTACGGCCTCGACAAGGTCGGCGCCAAGACCATCGCGGTTTATGACCTTGGTGGCGGCACCTTCGACGTGTCGGTGCTCGAACTGGGCGACGGCGTGTTCGAAGTGAAGTCGACGTCGGGCGACACCTTCCTCGGCGGTGAAGATTTCGACGCCAAGGTTGTCGAATTCCTCGCCGAAGACTTCAAGAAGACCGAAGGCATCGACCTGCGCAAGGACAAGCTCGCGCTGCAGCGCCTCAAGGAAGCGGCCGAAAAGGCCAAGATCGAACTGTCGTCGAGCGCCTCGACCGAAGTCAATTTGCCGTTCATCACGGCGGATGCCAACGGCCCGAAGCACCTCGTCAAGACGGTCACCCGCACCGATCTCGAAAAGCTGGTGCTCGACCTCATCGAACGCACCCGCAAGCCGTGCCTCGATGCGATCAGCGAAGCCGGCGTCAAGAAGGAAGAGATCGACGAAGTCATCCTCGTCGGCGGCATGACGCGCATGCCGCGCGTCCGCGAGTTCGTGAAGGCGCTGTTCGGCAAGGAACCCAACACCTCGGTCAACCCCGATGAAGTCGTCGCGATGGGCGCCGCCATTCAGGCCGGCGTGCTGCAGGGCGACGTCAAGGACGTGCTGCTGCTCGACGTGACGCCGCTGTCGCTCGGCATCGAAACGCTGGGCGGCGTGTTCACCCGGATGATCGACCGCAACACGACGATCCCGACCAAGAAGTCGCAGACCTACTCGACCGCCGACGACAACCAGTCGGCCGTGACGATCCGCGTCTTCCAGGGCGAGCGCGAAATGGCCGCCGACAACAAGATGCTCGGCCAGTTCGACCTCGTCGGCATTCCGCCGGCGCCGCGCGGCATGCCGCAGATCGAAGTGACGTTCGACATCGATGCCAACGGTCTGGTCGCGGTCAACGCCAAGGACAAGGGCACCGGCAAGGAACAGCAGATCCGCATCCAGCCGTCGGGTGGTCTGAGCCAGGCCGACATCGACCAGATGGTCAAGGACGCCGAAAAGTTCGCCGAAGACGACAAGAAGCGTCGTGCGGTGGCCGAAGCGCGCAACCAGGCCGACAGCCTCGTCCACTCGACCGAGCGCCAGCTCGTCGAACACGGCGACAAGGTGACCCCCGAGGTCAAGGCCGAGATCGAAGCGGCGATTGCCGATCTGAAGGGCGTGCTCGACGGCGGTGACGCCGACGCGCTGACCGCCAAGACGACGGCACTCGGCACCGTGGCGATGAAGCTGGGTGAAGCGGTCTATGCCGCCGAACAGGCCGCTGCCGCCTCGCCCGAGCCGGAAGCGCCCAAGGACGACAACGTCGTCGACGCGGAATTCTCCGAAGTCGAAGACGAAAAGAAGTAAGGCCAAAGAATGCCTCCGGCGGGCAGGGTCTGGACCCTGCACCCAATTGATGGGTGCAGGGCTCAGCCCTGCCCGCCGGAGGCCCTTCTTTCAGGGGCGGCTGTATGAGTATCGATATCGACTATTACGACTTGCTCGAAGCGACTCGCGACGCTGACGGCACGGTGATCAAGGCGAACTACCGCCGGCTGGCGATGCAGTTCCATCCCGACAAGAACCCCGGCGATGCGGCCGCCGAAGCGCGCTTCAAGGCGATCAGCGAAGCCTATGACGTGCTCAAGGACCCGCAGAAGCGCGCCGCCTATGACCAGTACGGCAAGGCGGCGTTCCAGCAGGGCGGCGGTGGCGGCGGCCAGGGCTTCGAAGGCTTCTCCGACATTTTCGAGAATATCTTCGGCGAGTTCATGGGCCGTGGCCGCAATCGCGGGCCGCAGCGCGGCGCCGACCTGCGCTACGACCTTGAAATGACATTGGAAGAGGCGTTCGAGGGCAAGGACGCCGCGCTGACCATCGACGTGTCGGTGACCTGCGAGCCCTGCACCGGCAGCGGTGCCAAGCCCGGCACGAGCGCCAAACCCTGCACCACCTGCAACGGCCAGGGCCGCGTCCACATGCGGCAGGGCCTGTTCATGGTCGAACGCGCCTGCCCGACCTGCCGCGGTGCCGGCCGCATCATCAGCGACCCGTGCGACGATTGCCATGGCGCCGGCCGCGTCGAGCGCGAAAAGTCGCTGTCGGTGAAGATTCCCGCTGGTGTCGACGAAGGCACGCGCATCCGGCTGGCCAACGAAGGCGAGGCCGGCGAACGCGGTGCGCCCCCCGGCGACCTGTATATTTTCGTCCACCTCAAATCGCACCGGCTGTTCAAGCGCGAGGGCACGACGCTGTTCGCACAGGCGCCGGTATCGATCACCACCGTGGCATTGGGCGGCGAGATCGAAGTGCCGTGCCTCGACAAGGCCGGCGCGACAATCAAGGTCCCCGCCGGCACGCAGACCGGCAAGCAGTTCCGCGTCCGCGGTCGCGGTATGCCGGTGTTGAACGGTCACGGCTTCGGCGATCTGGTCATCCAGGTCGATGTCGAAACCCCGGTCAAGCTGACGGCGCGCCAACGTGAATTGCTCGAGGAGTTCCAGGCGCTCGAAGGCAAGGAGGGTGGCAAGAACACCCCCAACTCGACGGGCTTCTTCGCCAAGCTCAAGGATGCCTGGAACGAACTGACCGATTGACGCAGCGCGTCGCGGCACTGGCCGCGCGTGGCCCCGCGCACTAGGATGGACGGCATGGCGACCACTGCCCCTTCGCGCCGTCGTTCGACGTTGCGCCGTTTGCTCGCGGCGGCGGCCGTGCTGGCACTGGCGTGGTGGGTTTGGCAGGCGCGCAAACCGGTTCGACTTGACCAGCCGCAGGCGCAGGCCCGCGCCGAGCAGATGCTCGGGGCCTATATGGCGCGCAGCGGCGAGCCGCCGGCGCATTTCGCCGCGATGGCGGGCATCGAATACCCCGAAGGCTGGGAATTCAGCTGGGCCTATACGCCGTGCCCCGAAGTCGCGCGGCTGAGCATCTTCATCCGGCGCAGCGGCAGCGGCCATTACGGCGAACTGCCCGACTGCCACCCGACGCGCGGCTTCGGCGCTGCGCCGCAAGCAGTTTGAGCGCATGACCGCACCCCGGGCGCTGCCGCTCGCCGGCATCCGCATCATCAGCGCCGAAGCCTATGGCGCCGGGCCGTACGGCACGCTGTTCCTCGCGCAGCTCGGTGCCGATGTCATCAAGATCGAACCGCCGCAGCGCGCCGGCAATGCCGGCGGCGACACCGCCCGCGCTGTGGGCCCGCACTGGCTGCGCGACGGCGAGAGCCTGTATTTCCAGACCTTCAACCTCAACAAGCGCTCGCTGACGCTCGACCTCGCCACCCCCGAAGGCCAGGCCGTGCTGCACCGGCTGGTGCTCAAAAGCGACGCGGTGGCGAACAATCTGCGCGGCGACATCCCCGCCAAACTCGGGCTGACCTATGACGCGCTGGCCGGCGTCAATCCGGCGATCGTCTGCGCGCACATATCGGCGTACGGTCGCGACAACGAGCGCGCCGCCTGGCCGGGCTATGACTATCTGATGCAGGCCGAGGCCGGCTTCTGCGCGCTGACCGGCGAGCCCGACGGCCCGCCGGTGCGCTTCGGGCTGTCGATGGTCGACTATATGACCGGCACGATGATGGCGGTCGGCTTGCTCGCCGCGCTGCTCGATGCCCAGCGCACCGGCAAGGGCCGCGATGTCGATGTCGACCTGTTTTCGGCCGCCGTCCACCAGACCAGCTATCCGGCGCTATGGTACATGAACGAAGCCGACGTCACCCCGCGCGCGCCGCGCGGCGCCCACCCGACCGCGACGCCAAGCCAGATGTTCCGCACCGCCGACGGCTGGATGTTCGTCATGGCGCAGCTGCCGAAGTTCTGGGAAATCCTCGTGCAGCGCATCGGCCATCCCGAACTCGCGCACGACCCGCGGTTCCTGACGCCAGCCGACCGCCGCAGCAACCGCGAAACGCTGACTCAGCTGCTTGACGCGCTGTTCGAAACGCAGCCGACAGCGCATTGGCTCGCACGCCTCGAAGGCCATGTACCCGTGGCACCGGTCAACGAACTGGCGCAGGCACTCGACAACCCTTGGCTCGACACTATCGCCATGAAACAGACCGTCGCACACCCCGACCGCGCCGACCTGCACGTGCTCGCCAGCCCGATCAGAATCGACGGCGAACGGCTGCCGGGCCGCGCCGCGCCATTGCTCGGCGCCGACAGCGACGCCATCCTCGGCGAGCTGGGGTTTAACAGCGCGGAGATTGCGCGGCTGCGCGCAGGCGGAACAGTTTGAAGGATAGCCTCCGGCGAGCAAGAACTTGTCCCTGCCCGCCGGAGGCTCTTTTGCTATCAGCCCTTCGTCGCCGCAATCCACGCATCGACATTGGTTTCAAGCACGTCGAGCGGCACCGCGCCGTTGGTCAGCACGACATCGTGGAATGCCTTGATGTCGAACTTCGGCCCCAGCGCCGCTTCGGCGCGTGCGCGCAGCTCCGAAATCTTCAGCCGGCCGATCATGTAGGCGGTCGCCTGGCCGGGGAAGATGACGTAGCGCGACATCGCCTTTTCGATCGCGCCGGGGGTTTCGGCGGTGTTCGCCAGCGCATAGGCGATGGCGTCCTCGCGGCTCCATTTCTTGTAGTGGATGCCGCTGTCGACAACGAGCCGCACCGCGCGGTGGAGTTCGAGCTGCAGGCGGCCGAAGTCGCTATACGGGTTGCGGTACTGGCCCATGTCCTTCGCCAGCTTCTCCGAATACAGCCCCCAGCCTTCCGAATAGGCGGTGTAGCCGCCGAACTTGCGGAACGGTGGGATGTCCTTGAGCTCGGTGGCGATGGCGAGCTGCAAATGGTGGCCGGGCACGCCTTCATGATACGCCAGCGCCTCGATCTCGGTCGTCGGCATGTCACCCATATTGTACAGGTTGACGTAATAGGTGCCGGGCCGCGAGCCGTCGGGCGCCGGAGACTGGTAGAACGCCTTGCCCGCCGACTTTTCGCGGAACGGCTCGACCGCCTTGACCTTGAGCGCCGCCTTTGGAAGCGTGCCGAACCAGTTGGGCAGCTTGGCTTCGATTTCCTTGATGTCGGCATTGGCGGTCGCCAGATATTCGGCGCGGCCGGCGTCGGTGTTCGGCAGCAGGAACTTCGGATTGCCGCGCATTTCCTTGAAGAACGCCTGCAGGTCGCCCTTGAAGCCGGTCTCGCGCATCACGGCGCGCATTTCGTCATGGATGCGCGCGACCTGCTGCAGCCCGAGCGTATGCACCTGTTCGGCGGTGATTGCGGTGGTGGTGTAGTTGGCCAGCCGCTCGTTGTAATAGGCCGCGCCGTCCTTGAAGCGCCAGACGCCGTCGATGGTGCCGGCGTTGGGTTCCTGCACGTTCATCGCGGCGATGACACGTTCATAGACCGGCTTGACCGAGGTCAGCAGCGCCGTGCGGCCACTGGCGATGATCGCGTCCTTTTCGGCCTGCGGAATGTCGAGCTTGCCGACCTTTTCCTTGAGGTCGGCATAAAGCGCCGAATCCGGACCATTATCGAACGGTGCGCCCTTGATGATGTTCTGCGCGTCCGAAATGACGAACGGATAGACCCACTTCGGCGGCATCACGCCGTTTTTGGCGCGTTCGTTCGACACCGCAATGTTCTGGTCGAGCGCCGGGCCGATGCCCTTCAAGCGTTCGACATAGTCGAGCGCATCCTGCTTGGTATCGACGCGGTGGATGTTGATCAGGAACGCCGGATAATCGGCCTGCGCGCCGTTCATCTGGTCGAAGACATAGCCGTCATGGCGGTATTTGAAGCCGCCGTCGCGGCGCGCCATGGTCTTTTCAAACAGTTCGTAGGACAGCTTGGCTTGCGGGTCGAGCTTGGCGCCGGCGAAGCGCGTCCGCATGTCGGCGAGCCACTTCATGTCGAAGTCATGGTCGGCGACTTCGGCGGCGTCGCTCATGTCGTCCCATTTGCCATAGTTGGTCTTCAGCCCGCGATACGCCGCGCGCATCGGCGAGCGCGCCAGCGCCGCCTTGTCATAATCGGCAAAGAAGGCGTTGAGCGCAGCCGACTGATCGACTGCCGTACTGGCCGCCGGCGCCGCAGCGGGTGCGGCAGAAAGTGGAACGGCGAGCAGGGCAAACGCCGAAACGGCGAGCAAAAGATGACGCGACACATGAGCCTCCAAAAAATTAACCTGCACAGTGCATAAAAGTGGCTACTGGTTTTGACCAGTCCCGAGCGGCCTGCCATGGTGATCCGATGTTTCGACTCTTGCGACCCCTGTTGTTCCTCCTCGATGCCGAGCGCGCGCATCGGCTGACGCTCGCAGCGGTCGGCATGGGGATGGGCAAAACCGCCAGGCCCGATGACCCGATGCTGTCGACAACGGTCGCCGGGCTGACGTTTCCCAATCCGGTCGGCATCGCCGCGGGCTTCGACAAGAACGCCGAAGTCCCCGATGACATGCTGCGGCTGGGCTTCGGGTTCGCCGAAGTCGGCACCGTCACGCCCGAGCCGCAGGAGGGCAACCCGCGCCCGCGCATCTTCCGGCTGCGCGAGGACGAAGCCGTCATCAACCGGCTCGGCTTCAACAACGAAGGGCTCGAGGCAGTGCGCGACCGGCTGGCGGCCCGCCACGGCCTGCCCGGCCAGGTCGGTGTCAATGTCGGCGCCAACAAGGACAGCGTCGACCGCATCCGCGACTATGCCACCGGCGTGCGCGGCATGGGGCGCTGGGCGAGCTACATCACCGTCAACATCTCCTCGCCCAACACGCCGGGCCTGCGCGCGCTGCAGGACCGCGCCGAGCTGACGCGGCTGGTCAGCGCCGTCATCGCCGCACGCGGCCCGCTGCTGCTGCCGCTGTTCGTCAAGGTTGCGCCCGACCTGCAGCCCGAAGATGTCGCCGATATCGCCGATGTCATCACCGGTTCGGGGATCGACGGGCTGATCATTTCAAACACCACGCTGTCGCGTGACGGGCTAACCAGCAAAAACGCCGACGAAACCGGCGGCATGTCGGGCAAGCCGCTGATGGAACGCTCGACGGCGATTTTGCGCGATTTCCGTCGCGCCACCGGCGGCAAGCTGCCGCTGATCGGCGTCGGCGGCATTTCCAGCGGCGCCGATGCCTATGCCAAGATCCGCGCCGGCGCGAGCCTCGTCCAGCTCTACACCGGGCTGGTCTACAAGGGCCCCGAGCTGATCAACGATATCAAGCGCGACCTGGTGCGCCTGCTGCGACGTGATGGTTTCCGTCGCGTTTCCGAAGCGGTAGGGGTAGACAGCTGACGATACGATTGCCGCGCAGCGTTGCGCGCGGCCAACGACCGGGGGAGCGTATGAAGGGTCCGATTTTGCTGGCGGCGCTGCTGTTATCGGCGTGCGCGACGACACCTGTTGCCCCGCCTGCGACCACTGCTGCCACTTCGGTCGCCGGCGCGTCCACGGCGATGGTTTCCGCAGCCGACTACCGCGCGGCCGAAGCCGGTGTCGCGATGCTGCGCGCCGGCGGCTCGGCGTTCGACGCCAGCGCCGCGACCTTGCTGGCGCTGTCGGTGGTCGAGCCGCAATCCTCGGGTATCGGCGGCGGCGGCCTGCTGGTCTATCAGCCCGCCAGCGGCGGCGTGCTGAGCTTCGATGGGCGAGAGACCGCCCCCGCATCCGCCACGCCGACAATGTTCCTCGGCGCCGATGGCAAGCCGCTCGCCGGCAGCGCCGCCAAGCCCGGTGGCAAGAGCGTCGGCGTCCCCGGCAACATCGCGATGCTGGCGATGGCGCACGCCAAACTCGGCACGCTGCCCTGGGCCAAGCTGTTCGAGCCGGCGATTGCACTGGCGCGCGGCGGCTTTGTCATGTCGCCGCGCATGGCAACTGCGGTGGCAGGCCAAGCGAAGAATCTCGCGCGCACCCGCGAAGGCGCAGCGCTGTATTTGCTACCCGACGGCAGCCCCAAACCGGTCGGCACCCGCATCGTCAACGAGCCACTGGCGCGCACGTTGGAAGCCATTGCCGCCGCTGGCCCCAAGGCGTTCTACACCGGCCCCAATGCCGACGCGCTGGTCGCCGCCGTCACCACCTCGACGATGAACCCGTCGGGGATGACGCGCGCCGATGTCGCGGGCTACACCGCCAAGGCGCGGCCGGCGGTGTGCGGCAAGTACCGCAGCTACAAGGTGTGCAGCATGGGGCCGCCGTCATCGGGCGGCATCGCGGTCATTCAGATTCTGGGCCAGCTCCAGCGCTTCGACCTCGCCACGCTTGGTGCCGAAAACCCCGTCACCTGGCATCTGCTGGCGGAAAGCGAACGGCTGGCGTTTGCCGACCGCGCTGCATTCGTCGGTGACCCCGACTTCGTGCAGGTGCCGACCGCAGGGCTCATTGACGCCAGCTATATCCGCGGCCGCAGCAATCTGATCAGCGCCACCGGCACCATGGCGACGGTCAGCGCCGGGCGCCCGCGCGGTGCCCCGCCACGCAAGGCCGGCACCAGCAACGAAGTGCCCTCGACATCGCATTTCTCGGCGGTCGACGCGCGCGGCAATGTGGCGTCCCTGACCTCGACGGTCGAAGGCTCGTTCGGCTCGGGGCTGCTCTCGGGCGGCTTCGTGCTCAACAACGAACTCACTGATTTCGATTTCATTCCGGTGGTGGACGGCATCCCCGTCGCCAACCGCGTCGAGCCCGGTAAGCGCCCGCGCTCGTCGATGACGCCGACCATCGTCTATGATGCCAAGGGACGCGTGCTGCTGTCGATCGGTGCCGCCGGTGGCCCGACGATTCCGGCACAGGTGGCGAAATCGATCATCGCGGTGCTCGACTGGAAAAAGCCGGTGCAGGACGCGATCGCAATGCCCGTGATGATGGTGTTCGGCGACCGGCTGATCATCGAATCGAGCCCGCAGGGCGCGCCGCTGGCAGCGATGATCCCGCAACTCAAGGCGCTCGGCCACAGCGAGATTACCGTGACGGCACTGCCCTACAAGGCCAACGGCATCGAACGCGTCGCCGGCGGCTGGCGCGGCGGTGCAGACCCGCGTAGCGAAGGCGTCGCGCTCGGGTTATAACGAGCCGATAATAATAACTGCGGGAGCGACGGCATGCTGACCTCGGCCGAAAAGTGCGCGAACTGGCCCAATCTGGTCACGATGTTCTTCGATCAGGCCGAACGGCTTGGCGACGCGGTGATGCTGGCGCACAAGCACGAAGGTGCCTGGGTGCCGATTTCGTGGCGCCAGGCCGCCGAAACCGTGTCGAGCCTCGCGGCTGGCCTGCGCGCCATCGGCATCAAGCCCGGCGACCGCGTCATGCTGGTCAGCGAAAACCGCCCCGAATGGTGCCTCGCCGACCTCGCCATCATGGCCGCCGGCGCTGTGACGGTGCCGACCTACATCACCAACACCGAATCCGACCATCTCCACGTCCTCGATGATAGTGGCGCCGTCGCCGCCATTGTCTCGACGACCAAGCTCGCCAAGACCTTGCTCGCCGCCGTCTACCGCTCGAAGGAATGCCGCACCGTCATCGGCATCGAGGCGCTGCGCATCGGCCAGGAAAGCGGCGCGACGCTGCACCAGTGGCAAACGCTGATTGCTGAAAACCCCGCCGATGTCACCGCCACGCGCGCCGCACAAACCGCGCAGCGCGGCGACCTAGCCTGCCTGATCTACACCTCGGGCACCGGCGGCGCGCCGCGCGGCGTGCGCCAGCACCACGGCGCCATCCTGTGCAACGTCGCCAGCGCCATCCGCGTCATCGCCGAAGACTTCCCGCCCGACCCCGACAGCTTCCTGTCGTTCCTGCCGCTGAGCCACGCCTATGAACACACCTGCGGCCAGTTCGTGCCGATCGGGCTCGGCGCCAGCATCTATTACGCCGAAGGCCTCGAAAAGCTCGCCGCCAACATGGAGGAGGTCAAGCCGACGCTGATGGTCGTCGTGCCGCGGCTGTTCGAAGTGCTGCGCGCGCGCATCGTCAAGACCATCGAAAAGCAGGGCGGCATCGCCGTCGTGATGTTCAACCAGGCGATGCGGCTGGGCCGCAAACGCTACGAGAACCAGGGACTGCCGTTCTGGGAGCGGCCGTTCGACGCGCTGCTCGACAAGACGGTGCGCCACAAGGTCCAGCAGCGCTTCGGCGGCAACCTCAAGGCGCTGGTGTCGGGCGGCGCGCCGCTCAACCCCGAAGTCGGGCTGTTCTTCGAATCGCTCGGCATCAAACTGCTGCAGGGCTACGGCCAGACCGAAGCCGCGCCGCTGATTTCGTGCAACCGCCCGAGCCGCCGCATCAAGATCCACACCGTCGGCCCGGTGCTCGACGGCGTCGAAGTCAAGATTGCCGCCGACGGCGAAATCCTGGTGCGCGGCGAACTGGTCATGCACGGCTATTGGCAGAACGAGGAAGACACCGCCAAGGTCCTGCAGGACGGCTGGCTGCTGACCGGCGACATCGGCCATATCGACGAAGACGGCCACATCGTCATCACCGACCGCAAGAAGGACATCATCGTCAACGACAAGGGCGACAATGTCGCGCCGCAACGCGTCGAAGGCATGCTGACGCTGCAGACCGAAATCGTCCAGGCGATGGTCTATGGTGACCGCCGGCCGTATCTGGTCGGCGTCGTCGTCCCCGATCCCGAATGGGCGATGAGCTGGGCGCGCGAAAAGGGCATGCCCACCGACCCCGCCAAGCTGAAGGACGAACCCGAATTCCACCGCGCGGTGATGGCCGCCGTCGACCGCGTCAACGCCAGCATCGCGACAGTCGAAAAGGTCCGCCGCGTCATCATCGCCGATGCACCGTTCACGGTCGAAAACCTGCAGATGACGCCAAGCCTCAAAATCCGCCGGCACGTGCTCAAGCAGATCTACGCCGAGCGGCTGGACAAGTTGTACGGCTAAGCGAAGAGCCTCCGGCGGGCAGGGGTGACCCCTGCACCCAATTATTATGCGCTCTTCAAATGGGTGCAGGCCTCAGGCCTGCCCGCCGGAGGCTCTAAATCGTTTCATTTTCTTGGGGAAAATCATGTCTGAATCCATCGTCACCATCGAAGTCGCCGACGGCGTTGCCATTGTTACGCTGAACCGCCCGCAGGCGATGAATGCACTGTCGCAGGCGCTGCGCATCGAACTCGCGAAGGCGATGCGCGCGGTCGATGCCGATGACAATGTCCGCGTCGTCATCCTGACCGGCGCCGGCACGCGCGCGTTTACGGCCGGGCTCGACCTCAAGGAACTTGGCCAGCAGGGCCTGAGCGCCGCCAACGACCAGAGCCCCGACAGCAACCCGGTGCGCGCCATCGAACAATGCAGCAAGCCGGTCATCGGCGCGATCAACGGCGTCGCCATCACCGGCGGCTTCGAACTGGCGCTGGCCTGCGACGTGCTGCTCGCCAGCGAGAACGCGCGCTTTGCCGATACGCATGCGCGCGTCGGCGTCATGCCGGGCTGGGGACTCAGCCAGAAACTGTCGCGCCTCGTCGGGCCGTATCGTGCCAAGGAACTGTCGTTCAGCGGCAACTTCCTCGACGCCGCGACCGCCGAGAAATGGGGCCTCGTCAACCGCGTCTTCGCCGCCGACGAGCTGATGCCCGCGGCGCGCAAACTGGCGTCCGAAATGGCGCAAGTCGATACCGGCTTCGTGCGCGCCTACAAGCGCCTGATCGACGACGGCTATGGCGCCACGCTCGCCGACGGCATGGCCATCGAGCACAAGCGCTCGTCGGCCGCCAATGCCGCGGTCACGCCGGGTGCCGTCGAAGCCGCACGCCTCGCTGTCGTCGAACGCGGCCGCACGCAGTAAAGAGCCTCCGGCGGGCAGGCGTGACGCCTGCACCCGATTGAAGAGCGCATAACAAATGGGTGCAGGCCTCAGGCCTGCCCGCCGGAGGCTCTGTGACTCCGCTCAGCGTTTCGGCAGGTTGGCCTCGAAGAACGCCACGATCTGCGCGTTGAAATCGCGGTGGAAGGCCTTGCGGTCGAAGCCAGCGGGGTCGGTGCACAGCGGTGGCGGGCCGATCAGGCCACAGGGCGTCAGAAAGCTCAGATGCACGGCGCCCGGCACGCTGTGGAATTCGGGCGGCTGCGGCAGGAGTTGCCGGATGACGCCGGCGTTGGTGGCGTAGGGCACGCGGTCATCGGCGGCGCCCTGCCATAGCTGCACGGGGATTTTGACGTCGGCC
>CALDHQ010000658.1 GCA_937894055.1 uncultured Polymorphobacter sp. | reverse complement strand
CCAGCAATTGCGCCGCGCCGCGGATACCCGACAGCGGGTTCTTGATTTCGTGCGCCAGCAGCGCCGCGACACCGACCGCCGAACGCGCCGCGCCCTGGTGCACCATCTGCCGGTCGACCATCAGTGCGACGCTACGCGTCTGCAAGCTGATGGTCCGCCAGCCCGGTGCATCGGCCACCGGCCCGACCAGCACGTCAACACGTGTCGTGCGGCCACCGACGAAGCTCAATTCAACGTCATAGGCAGCATATCCGCCCGCCATGTCGCGCGCTTCATCGAGCAGGCCGATTAGCGGGCTATCGGCGGGCAGCAGCCCCGCCCAGCCGCGTTCGGCGAGCAGGCTGGCGCTGGTGTTGAAGAAGGTTTCTGCAGCTGTGTTCGCCAGCCGGATGCGGTCATCGCCATCGAGCACCAGCATCGGTGTCGGCAGCGCATTGAGAAGGTCGCCAAGTTCGGGAATCGGCGGTTGCGGCGCCACAGTGCGACGCAGACTGCTCAGCTTGGGCATGATCATGCGGCGCGGCGGATATCGATGCCGCCGGCTTCGGCGTCGATCAATCGCGTGTAGAAATCGTGGAGCATCAGCTGCACTGCCGCCGGGTCATCGACAAAGTTGACCTTGTTGCGGAATTCCGCCGATCCGTGCAGCCCCTTGGTGTACCAGCCGAGATGTTTGCGTGCCATCTTGACGCCGATGAAGCTGCCGTAGTGTTCGAGCATTTCGTTGTAATGCTCTATCAATAAATCATATTGTTCAACGAGTGTCGGGTCGGCGACACGCTCGCCGGTGGTACACCAGTGCATCACCTGGCCCAACAACCACGGCTTGCCATAGGCGCCGCGGCCAATCATCACGCCGTCGGCACCCGACTGTTCAAGTGCCGCATCGACATCGTCGAGGTCGCAAATGTCGCCGTTGACCAGCACCGGCAATGACACCGCATCCTTGACCTTGCGCACGAAGGCCCAGTCGGCGGTGCCGCTATACAGTTGGTTGCGGGTGCGGCCATGCACGCTGATCAGCTTGACGCCGAGGTCCTGCGCGATCCGCGCCAGTTCGGGCGCGTTGAGGCTGTCATGGTCCCAGCCCATGCGCATCTTGAGTGTGACCGGCACGTCAACGGCCTTGACGGTGGCCTCGATCAAGCTGGCGGCGAGCGGCAGGTCGCGCATCAGCGACGAGCCGGCATGGCCGTTGACGACCTTCTTCACCGGACAGCCCATGTTGATGTCGATGATCGCTGCGCCCATGTCGGCGTTCAATTTGGCAGCCTCTGCCATGACTTGCGGCTCGCACCCGGCGAGCTGCATCGACACGGGTTCCTCGGTCGCGTCCCACGCCGCTTTCTGTACTGATTGGCGGGTTTCGCGGACCATCGCCTGGCTGGCGATCATTTCGGTCACGGTCAGCCCGGCGCCGAAGCGCTTGACGAGCTTGCGGAACGGCAGATCGGTGACACCGGTCATCGGCGCCAGCACGACCGGCTGCGCGATGGTCAACGGACCGATAGAAATGGGCGAAAGTCGGGGCATTGATCGATTCTGCCTAAAAACTGGGCAGCACCGCATAGATTGAATCCAAACGCCCCGCAAGCTATGCATACAGTTATGCCAGCGAAACCAATCGAGCGTGAGCTCAAGCTGGATATCGATCCGGCCGAAGCGGCCAAGCTTGCCGCCGGGCACTGGTTTGCCGACGCTGACTGCACGCATATCGAATCGGTCTATTTCGACACGCCTGACCAGGTGTTACGCAACGCGGGATATGTGCTGCGCGTCCGTCACAGCGGTGATCGCCGCATCCAGACACTCAAAGCCTGTGCCGGCAATGCCTCCGGGATGTTTGCACGAACCGAGTGGGAGCGCGACATTGCCGGCGATCGCCCCGAAATCAGCGATGCCGATGGGCCGTTATCGACCTTGCTTGCGCAGCACGGCCACGCCAGGCTCAAGACGCAATTCCGCACGAAGATCGACCGCTGCCGGCGTCGGATGACGATCGATGGCGCAGAAGTCGAGCTGGCCCTCGACCGTGGCACCATCATTGTCGGCAAGCGCAGCGCGCCTATCTGCGAGTTGGAGATCGAAAGTGTATCAGGGCCGGCTTCGGCGCTGTTCAGTGTGGCGCGCGAGATTGCGCTGACCACGCCGCTGCGTCCCGCCGCGCTGGCCAAGTCCGACCGTGGCCGCTTGCTCGCCGCCAAGCTACTGTTGCGACCGTCGAAAGCGGCCAGCCTGAAGCTGGATCCCGAAATGGCAGCGACACTGGCGTTCCAGCAGATCGCGTCGTCATGCCTTCAGCAATTCCTGCGCAATGCCGCATTGCTGGAACACGATGATCACCCGGACATTGTCCATCAGGCGCGTGTCGGCTTGCGACGGCTGCGGTCAGCGCTGGCGCTGTTCCGGCCGCTGCTTGGTGAACATGCATTGCGGTTGCTCGGTGGCGAGGTGCGCTGGCTGGCGCAACAGTTCGGCACCGTGCGCAGCCTTGATGTGCTGATCGCGGCGAGCCGTGATATTCATACGCGCACACGCCTCGCCCAGCTGCGGCACCAGGCGTTTACCGCCTTGCTGGACGTGCTCCGCGCGCCGCGCGTCCGCATCTTGCTGCTCGACCTGACACATTGGCTGGTGCTCGGCGCTTGGCTGCGGCAACCGCAGCCAGCGCCACAGCTCGACGTGTTTGCAGCGGAGCAGCTTGAACATCGTTTCCGTCGCTTCAAGCGCCGTAGCCGGCATTTTGTCCAACTTGATGACGCGCACCGTCATCGCGTTCGCATCGAGGCGAAGAAGTTGCGCTACGCCACCGAGTTTCTGGCGTCGGTCTATCCGGCACCAAATGTTCAGAAGCGTCTAAAAGTCTGGCTGGAAAACTTGGAAGTGTTGCTCGACGCGCTGGGGGATCTCAACGACCAGGCAAGCTTCGCGGCGCTGCTCGACGAATTCGGCCTCAGCGCCACGGCGATGCCGTTCAATCGCGCAACCCATGATGCACTGTGCAAGACCGCCGAAACGGCGCTTGGCACGTTGATGGGGCTTAAGCGCTACTGGCGCTG
>CALDHQ010000657.1 GCA_937894055.1 uncultured Polymorphobacter sp. | reverse complement strand
GCCATTGTCGCGGCCGCCGTCGCGCAGCGCCTCGACCGGTGCGGCATCATCATCGGCGCCGTCGTCATTGTCGGCATCGACTTCGGCTGCGCCTTCGGCACGCGCGGCGTAGGACTGCGCGCCATAGTTCGGCGCGGCATCGCTGGCGGCGTTGAAGTTGCCGTTGTTGTAGTTCTGGCCCTCGTCGCCGTCATCGTCCTGGTCGCGGCGCGCCTGCGGGCGGGCTTCGTTTTCGCGGACGCGATAGTCGTTGAGCACGCGGTAATAATGGTCGGCATACTGCATGAAATATTCGGCGGTGACGCGGTCGCCTTGCTGCGCGGCGTCGCGCGCCAGCGACTTGTACTTTTCGAGCAGTTGGTTGGCGTTGCCGCGCTGGCGGTTGTCGCCGCGGTTCGGCGTATAGTTGCCGCCCGACGGTGCGCCCTGCGGCGGCCGTGCACCACCGCCGCCACCTGCGCCGCCTCCGCGTCCGCGCCGCCGACCATTCTGGTTATTGCGTATCAAAGGCTAGATCCTGTTCGTCTGGCCAGGCGTTGAGCACTGGCCGCAGCGGTAGAGTCTGACTGACAAGGCGCGACGCCCGATTGCTACGAGGCGTGACCACAGCGATGTGAAAGTCAGCGACATGGGGAGCAAGTTCAACCCGCGTCTGATCTGGCCTTAACCGCAAAGATGCGCCGCTCCAAGCGCTAATTATGCGTGGCGCAGCGCCAAAGCGCGCGGATTGCCCGCCAGATCGCGGTGCAATTGCGCCGCCAGCCCGGCCTGACCGGCCAAGTCGGCCACCGCATCGGCCTGTGTCGCGCCGATTTCAACCAGAGCTAGGCCGCCATCGGCGATCAATGCGGGCAATGCCGGCACCAGCACGCGATAGGCGTCGAGGCCGTCGTCGCCGGCAAACAGTGCCGACGCCGGTTCATGGTCGCGGACGTCGCGCGCCAGTTCGGCATGGCTTTCGACATAGGGCGGGTTGGCGAGCACCAGATCGAAGCGCGTATCGAGCGCCGTCGCCCAGTCGCCGACCATGAACGACGCCGGCATACCCAGTCGCACCGCATTGTCGCGCGCCACGCGGGCCGCGGACTCAGAACGATCGATGCCCACCCCGAATGCGCCCGGCCAGCAGTCGAGCGCGGCGAGCAATAGCGCGCCGCTGCCTGTGCCAAGGTCGAGAATCGATTGCGGCGCAAAGTCACCGAAAGCCGCCAACGCCGCTTCGATCAGCGTTTCGCTGTCGGGACGCGGGATCAGCACATCGGGCGTCACCGTCAGGTCGAGCGACCAGAATTCACGCCTGCCAGTGATGTAAGCGACGGGCTCGCCAGACGCGCGCCGGTCGATCAGTGCCGTAAACGCCGCCTCGTCGATGTCGCGGTCTTGCGCCAGCAGCAGCGCCATGCGGCTAGTGTCGAGCAGATGCGCCAGCAGCACTTCGGCGTCGAGCCGGTCGATGCGCTTGGCTGCGCTGCGCAGCGCGTCGCCAGCGCGCATCAGCCGGCTTCGAGGTTCGCCAGTCGCGCTGCCTCATCCTCGGCAATCAGCGCCGAAATCAGCTCGTCGAGCGCCGGACCTTCCATGACTTCGCTCAAGCGGTGCAGCGTCAGTCCGATGCGGTGATCGGTGATGCGGCCTTGCGGGAAGTTGTAGGTGCGGATGCGTTCCGACCGGTCACCGCTGCCGACCATCGACTTGCGATCGGCGGCGCGGGCATCATGCAGTTTCGAGCGTTCGAGTTCGTAGAGCCGCGTCCGCAGCACCTTGAGCGCCTTGGCCTTGTTCTTATGCTGCGATTTTTCGTCCTGCTGGATGACCACCAGCCCCGACGGGATGTGCGTGATGCGCACGGCGCTGTCGGTCTTGTTGACGTGCTGGCCGCCGGCGCCCGACGAACGATAGGTGTCGATGCGGCAATCTTTTTCGTCGATTTCGATTTCGATGGTGTCGTCCACCAC
>CALDHQ010000656.1 GCA_937894055.1 uncultured Polymorphobacter sp. | reverse complement strand
TGCGGCACCAGCCCCAGCACCACGAGCCCGAGCCCGAGATTGTCGGCCTTGGTCAGCGCATGCAGCCGCGTCAGTGCGTCGGGAAAGCGCAGAAGCCCGACGGTGCCAGCGAGGTAGAAGATCGCACCGGCGCTGACCAGCACGACCGTCCACAGATCGAGCAGCAGGCTCACTGGCTGTTGTCCGGCGGGCGACGCGTAGTGCTGGCGCGCACCAGCGCCACGCCGGCAAACGCCGCGAGCAGCGCCAGCGTCAGTGCGACATCGATCAGCGCGGGTGACGCGCTGACAACGCCGGTCAGCAACACCAGCGCAATGCTGCCGGTGCCGAGCAATTGCACCGCCATCAGCCGGTCGGCGTCCCCCGGCCCGCGCAACAGCCGCACCAGCCCGACCGCCACGACCAGCAGGATGAAGCACGCAGCACCAGTCAGGAATTCAGCCATGCCGCCGCCCCGCGGTCAGCGCGCGCGCCAGCCGGCGTTCTTCGGCCCACAGCGCCTCGACCACCGGCTCGCGGATATCGAGGCAATGATATTCGAGCACGCCATCGACTTCGCCGCACGGCACCGTGCCGGGCATCATGCTGGTGATGGTGGCAAAGGTGTTGCGCGCAATGCCTTCGGGAAAGTCGAGCGGGCACATGACGAACCCCGGCTGCAGCGGTAGCCGCGGGTCGAACGCCCGGCGCGCCACATCAAACCCGGCGAGCACCGACTGCCAGATGAAGTGCGGCATCAGTGCCAACAGGCTGCGCAGGTGGATGCTGCCCGCCGCCGGCGCATAGAGCCGCAGGCTGACCAGCGTCGCCATGACAACGGCAAATGCGCCGACGGCGAGGTCACCCTGCTTGGCGCTCGGCATCAGCAGCAGCCAGATCAGCGCCAGGGTGAAGGCGCGCCCCAGCGCGGCGGCGCGCGGCGATGGCAGTGCCCGGGGAGCCTGAGCCGTCATGGCTGCGCCCGCTCGGTACCCGACAGCTGCACCTCGGCGCGGCTCAGGCGCTCATAGAGTTTCGCCGAAGCGCGGATCGGCCACCAGTCGTAGAGGAAAATATTGATCGGGTGCCACAGCGCCACCCAGCCGCCGATGACGACGCTTTCCTGCACCAGCAGCGCATAATGTTCATTGGCAATCAGCCCGCCGACCGCCTCGCTGATGGCGATGGCAATCGCCAGAAAGCCGACCCCGATGGCGAGACTGATGCGGCCATCGCGGAACAGCCGGCGCAGTTCGCGGCGCGTACCGGCGACACGGCGGTTGAAGTTTTCATGCACGGCTGCGCGCAACAGCGCTGCGTCGGCCGCATTTGCCGGCTCGTCGGTCAGCGTGACACGTAGACCCAGCGTGGCGCGCAGCGGCGCCTCTTCGGCCCAGTCGACAATGTACGCCGACACCACCGGATCAAGGTCGCGCTTGCGGAACGGCGCCGGGTCCATCGAGTTGAACAACTGCTTCTGAACCGCGACGTGCAGGTCGAGCCAGAGCATGGCCTCGGGTTCCGCCATCATGCGGCCTGCGGCGCTGGCTCCGGCGTCACTTCCCTGTCGCCACCGAAGACCAGCACATAGAGCACCGGCAGGAACACCAACGTCAGCAGCGTCGCGACCAGCAGGCCGCCCATGATGGCAATCGCCATTGGCCCCCAGAAAATCGTCGGGGCAATCGGCACAAGCCCCAGCACGGTTGAAATCGCGGTCAGCATCATCGGTCGCAACCTTCCCGTTGCCGAGGTCACGACAGCGTCGAGGACGTTGGCACCAGCCGCGCGCTCTTCCTCGATCGAGACGATTAGAATCACCGCATTCTTGGCGATCATGCCAAGCAGCGCCAGGATGCCGAGGATGGCGACAAACCCCAGCGGCTGGTTGAACAGCAGCAGCGCCATCACCACCCCGATCAGCCCGAGCGGCATGATCGCGACCACCATCGCCAGCCGGCGGAAGCTGAACAGCA
>CALDHQ010000655.1 GCA_937894055.1 uncultured Polymorphobacter sp. | reverse complement strand
GCTGTGTCGTGCATGCGGCGAGGCCGCTGCGCCTGTTCCAGCGCCGCCGCACCTTGCAGCTCGGCAATGACCTGACCGGGGCAAGCGAGCTGGCGGCGATCAGCGGATCGGTCAACAGCATGGCCGTTGCCAACAACAGCAGCGGGCAAATCGCCGGCATGTACCGTGATGCCAACAACCGCATTCTGGGTGTTACCTGGACCGGTGGCGCGGCGTCCGCACTGGTCAATCCGCTCGGCCAGTCGCAGGCCCGCGTTCGCGCGATCAGCGAAGCCGGCTGGGTGGCCGGGCAGACGTCGGGTACACTCGGGTTGCTGGGCACGGTGTGGTCGCCATCGGCGTCGTACCTATTGCCGTTGCTCGGCACGACATCGACGATCGTCGGTACGACACGCGGCATCAACAGCAGCGCGCAGGTTGTCGGCTTCTCGCAGTCGTTCGACGACACAACCGGCGACCAGGTGGCGCAGAATCACACGCTGTGGACCTTCGATGGCAGCGGCTTCACCGCCTATGACCTCAGCACGCTGATCGTCAATTACGCCGGCTGGGATTTCTCGACCGGCGCGGCGCAGGCGATCAACGACAATGGCGATATCGTCGGTTTTGCAACGTCGGCGGATGGTTTCCAGCACGGCTATCTACTGACCGCGGTTCCCGAACCCACCAGCTGGGCGATGATGATCGGTGGCTTCGGCATGATCGGGGGCGCGCTGCGCCGCCGCCGCGTTGCTGTTGCCTGATTGAATGGGTGCGGGGCCCAGTGTCCCGCACCCACCTCAAACAAATGGGTGCAGGGGCAAGCCCCTGCCCGCCGGAGGCCCTTGACGCCTTCCCCCATCGCGCCTATCGCGACCGTAGCGCCGCCATCCTGGCGGCTCGCTCCCCCGGCCATCGCTATTCCCCATAGACGACAGCGCCCGGGCATCTGACGAGACCAGACCCACATGCATCTTAGCGATTTGAAGCGCAAAACCCCCGCCGAACTGGTGGCCATGGCCGAAGAACTCGGCGTTGAAAACGCTTCCACCCTGCGCAAGCAGGATATTTTATTCTCCATTCTCAAGGCATTGGCCGACAACGGCACGCTCATCATGGGCAGCGGCACGATCGAGGTCATGCCCGACGGCTTCGGCTTCCTGCGTTCGGCGGAATCGAACTATCTCGCCGGCCCCGACGACATTTACGTGGCGCCCGTGCAGGTCCGCAAATTCGGCATGCGGACCGGCGACACCATCGAAGGCGAGATCCGCGCGCCCAAGGACGGCGAGCGTTATTTCGCGCTGACCAAGCTGATTGCGATCAACTTCGACGACCCCGATGTCGTCCGCCACCGCGTCAATTTTGACAATCTGACGCCGCTGTATCCTGACGAAAAGCTCCGCCTCGACACGCTTGATCCGACGATCAAGGACAAGAGCGCGCGCGTCATCGACATCGTCAGCCCGCAGGGCAAGGGCCAGCGCGCGTTGATCGTCGCGCCGCCGCGCGTCGGTAAAACCGTGCTGCTGCAGAACATCGCCAAGGCGATCAGCCACAACCACCCCGAAGTTTACCTGATCGTGCTGCTGATCGACGAGCGTCCCGAAGAAGTCACCGACATGCAGCGTTCGGTGGTCGGCGAAGTCATCAGCTCGACGTTCGACGAACCCGCGCAGCGCCACGTGCAAGTGGCCGAAATGGTCATCGAAAAGGCCAAGCGGCTGGTCGAGCACAAGCGCGACGTCGTCATCCTGCTCGATTCGATCACCCGCCTGGCGCGCGCCTACAACACCGTCGTGCCGAGTTCGGGCAAGGTGCTGACCGGTGGTGTCGACGCCAACGCCTTGCAGCGCCCGAAGCGCTTCTTCGGCGCGGCGCGCAACATCGAAGAAGGCGGTTCGCTTTCGATTATCGCCACGGCGCTGATCGACACCGGCAGCCGCATGGACGAAGTCATCTTCGAAGAGTTCAAGGGCACCGGTAACAGCGAAATCGTCCTCGACCGCAAGATCGCCGACAAGCGCGTCTTCCCGGCGATCGACATCGGCAAGTCGGGCACCCGCAAGGAAGAACTGCTCGTCGACAAGAACGTGCTGTCGAAGATGTGGGTGCTGCGCCGCATCCTGATGCAGATGGGCACGATCGATGCGATGGAGTTCCTGCTCGACAAGATGAAGGACTCGAAGAGCAACGAGGATTTTTACGACGCGATGAACCATTAGTCGCGGCCGCGCCCAAGGTGAAAATTGCCCTTCGCAATTTTCGCCTTGGAAGCGGACTCGCGACTAATGCGGCCGGCGAGGCGGGCGGCGCACTTGCTGCCCGAACTCGGCCGACGGCGTGGCTTCGCCACGCTCTTCCTTACTACTTGCCTACCGCCGCAGCGCCCCTCACCCCGCTCGCGCCAGCGCGCGAGTCGCCCTCTCCCGCAAGGGGAGAGGGTAGCGCGGCGCGGCTTTGCCGCGCCCCAACCCCACCCCGCCAAATCAACATTGCATCGCCGCCCATAACCCCTAGGATGCCCCCCATAAACCCGCGCAAAGCGGCCACTAAGGGGTACCCAATGTCACCAGTCACGCGCGCCTTCGGTGCCGTCATCGCCACGTTGCTCGCCGCCCAAACCCAGGCGCAGACGTTGCGCCCCGACCAGACCCAGTTCCGCGCGCTCTACAAGGAACTCGTCGAAACCAACACGACGCTGTCGGCCGGCAGCTGCACGCTCGCCGCACAGCGCATGGCCGCGCACCTCAAGGCCGCGGGCTTCAAGGACAGCGAACTCAACGTCTTCAGCGTGCCGACCAACCCCAAGGAAGGCGGGCTCGTTGCGGTGCTGCCGGGCAGCGACCCCAATGCCGGCACGATCCTGCTGCTCGCCCACCTCGATGTCGTCGAAGCCAACCGCGCCGACTGGACGCGCGACCCGTTCGTGCTGGTCGAGGAGAATGGCTGGTTCTATGCGCGCGGCGCCTCCGACGACAAAGCGCAGGCAGCGATCTTCACCGACACCATGGCGCGCCTCAAGGCCGGCAAGCCGCCGCGCCGCACGCTCAAGCTGGCGCTGACCTGCGGCGAGGAAACCGGCGGGGCGTTCAACGGCGCCGAATGGCTGGTCAAGAACCACAAGGACTGGATCGCCGCCGATTTCGCGTTGAACGAAGGCAGCGTCGGCATCCGCAACAAGGAAGGCAAGCATGTCTCGCTCGGCATGCAGGCCGGCGAAAAAGTCTATCAGGACTTCCGCATCGAGGCGACCAACCCCGGCGGTCACAGCAGCCGGCCGCGCCCCGACAATGCGATCTACGAGCTTGCGGCGGCGCTGGTGCGCATCGGCCAATATGAATTCCCGGTACAGTTCAACGATACGACGCGCGCCTATTTCACCGAAACTGCCAAGCTGACCGGCGGCGAAACAGGCGCGGCGATGACGGCGCTGCTTGCCAATCCGAACGACGCGGCGGCCAACGCTATCGTGTCGAAGGACCCGACCTTCCATTCGATGCTGCGCACCACTTGCGTTGCGACCGAGCTCGATGGCGGTCATGCCAAGAACGCGCTGCCGCAGCGCGCCGGCGCCAAC
>CALDHQ010000654.1 GCA_937894055.1 uncultured Polymorphobacter sp. | reverse complement strand
AGATCTACACAGGCGAAGACACTCTTTCCCTACACGACGCTCTTCCGATCTGAGTTCGGTGAGCACATCGAGCACGCTCGACAGCTGGCCCTTGCCGCCATCGATGAGCAGTAGGTCGGGCCAGTCGCCGGTGGTGCGGTCGGGGTCTTCGCGTTCGAGCCGGATGAAGCGGCGGGTCAGCATCGCCTTCATCATCGCGAAGTCGTCGCCCGGCGTGATCGACGGGTCGTTCATGTTGAACTTGCGATAGGCGCCCTTGCGGAAGCCTTCGGGGCCAGCGACGATCATCGCGCCGACGGCGTTGGTGCCCGACACATGGCTGTTGTCATAGACTTCGATGCGCTGCGGCGTGGCCTCGAGCTCGAACAGTTCGCCGATTTCGCTGAGCAACCGGCCCTGCGTCGTTGATTCCGCCAGCCGCCGGTCGAGCGCTTCGACGGCGTTGCGCTGCGCGGTTTCGACCAGCTTGCGCGCCGCGCCGCGGACTGGCACGCGCAACGTCACGCGCTTGCCGGCGCGCTCGGACAGCGCCTCGGTCAGCAGCGCGGCTTCGTCGAGCGTGCGGTCGAGCATGATCTCGCGCGGGCAGGGGACATCTTCATAGAATTGCCCGAGGAACGCCGACAGGATTTCGTCCTCGCCGACGTCGGCGGTGTGCGCCGGGAAGAAGGCGCGGTGGCCCCAGTTCTGGCCGCCGCGGATGAAGAAGATCTGGATGCAGATTGCCCCCGACTTCGCCGCCATCGCGATGACATCGGCGTCGGTCGCGGCGCCGGCCTTGCTGTTGTCGGCGTTGACCGCCTGGCTGCCCTGGACATAGGTCAGCGCGCGCAGCCGGTCGCGGACCAGCGCGGCGCGTTCGAAATCGAGCCCCTCGGCGGCCGATTCCATTGCCGTGCCGAGCTTGCGCTGCACCTCCTGGCTGCGCCCCGACAGGAACGCCTTGGCGTCCTCGACCAGCTCGGCATAGGCGGCGGGTTCGATGCGCCCGACGCACGGCGCCGAGCAGCGACGGATTTGATAGAGCAGGCACGGCCGCGTGCGGTTGGCGAAATAGCTGTCCGAGCATGACCGCAGCAGGAACACTTTCTGTAGCGCATTGAGCGTCGTGTTGACCGCGCCGGCACTGGCGAACGGGCCGTAGTACAGACCCTTGCCGACACGCGCGCCGCGATGCTTTGAAATTCGTGCGAATTCATGGTCTTCGCGCAGGAAGATAAAGGGGAAACTCTTGTCGTCGCGCAGCAGCACATTGTACGGCGGCCGGAAGCGCTTGATGAGCTGCGCTTCGAGCAGCAGCGCCTCGGGCTCCGAACCCGTAGTGACAATCGTCATCGACCGCGTCTGCGCTACCATCCGCTGCAGCCGCCGCGGCAGCCGCGTCACTTGCGTATAGTTGAGCACGCGGTTCTTGAGGCTCTTCGCCTTGCCGACATACAGCACGTCGCCGCCCGCACTGAGCATCCGGTAAACCCCCGGCCGCGCCGGCAAGGTACGCAGCACATTGCGGATCGCGGCCACCCCCGCATCAAGGTCAGGCGTGTCGCCCCCACGCAATGCGTAGGTCGCCGATTCCTCGGAAAATCGGTCAGGGATCGTGGGTTCGGCCATCTTGCTCAGACTTAGGCGCGGAACGCGCGCGGCTCAACCACTGCGACAAGCTTATCCACGGAGTCTGTGGATAAGCCTATGGGCGAGGCGCGCATGGAATCCCCGAGTCCAGCGCGCAAACTGTGCGCGGCTTGGTGTGCTTAAAAACTGGGCGGCGCGGTCGTAGGGGTAGGGCATTCAAGACAAAGAGCCTCCGGCGGGCAGGCCTGAGGCCTGCACCCATTTGTTATCCGTGACCCACTCCGGGCCTCAGTTCCCGCAGAGCCGGCAGCAATCGGGTGCAGGCCTCAGGCCTGCCCGCCGGAGGCCCTTAATGCCCTTGCTTCGGCGCCGGTGCCGGCCCGAACGCCACATCGCTATCCGCCGCCAGCCACGTCGTCACCGCATAGGCCGCGACGTTCTGCGCGAGCTGCGCCGGATCGACCTTGTCGAAGGTGTCGTCT